>JAEWLD010000140.1 GCA_023393485.1 Bacteroidota bacterium | reverse complement strand
CTGCAAATACAAGCTTTACATAATCTTTCGCCGAAAACGTGATACCGTCACGGCTTTCATTTTCAGCTATCTTTTCTTCGGCAAGCTTTATCTGGGGTTGGTCACCCGGTTTTGTAAACTTCAATGCGTTGGACATCAGGTTGACGAACAATTGATGGATTTGCGCTGGAATGGCATTGATTTCAGGCAATTTCCCAATTTTGATCAAGGCCTTGCGCTCATCGATATTGAGCGACAACTCCTGCAGCACGTCGTTGGCGATGGCGTTTAGATCAGTCGTTGCGAATGCTTTGTCGCCCTTCATCGCGCGCGAATAGTTGACCAGGTCAATCAGCAAATTTTGCATCCGATTGGCCAGCGCGGTGATCCGGCCGAAATAATCGGTTGCGTTTTCAGTCAGGTTTTCAGATTCCTGTTCGTCGATTCTTGAGATGAACATCTGGATTTTGCGCAACGGCTCCTGCAAGTCGTGGCTTACGATGTTGTTGAACGATTCGAGTTCGGCATTTATCGCGCGCAAATGCCTGTTGCTTTCCTCAAGGCTGGCCGTGTTGAGATAATGGTCGGTAATGTCATAATTGACGCCCATTTTGACCAATTCACCCCTTGAATTTTCCGCGAAACTGCTGACCGACTTGATGTATTTCATTCCGCCGCCGATTGGCTGCAACCTAAAAACCAGCGAAGTCGGCGTTTTGCTGGCAATTGATTCCGAATATGTTTTTAAGACGCGTTCGCGGTCATCAGGATGTATAAATGGCAGTACGTTATGCAACGTTGGCTCAAAAGTTTCGGGATCGGCGCCGAGCAGGTTAAAAAAATTCTCGGAAAATGAATAATTGCGCGTTTGCAAATTGTATTTCCAGTGGCTGATTCCGGCGATTTTCTCCGCATTGTTAAAAGTGTAATTCAAAAACCGAAGTTCGTCGTTGAGCTTTTTCATCGCTTCGAGGTCGGAACCGATGCGCGCCAATGACAGCAACAAAATGAACAACGCCACCGTGACCAATAAAAACGAGGTTATGATTGATGTATCAATCTCAGATGTATGGTTGATTTTGTAGACCTTGAGCTTGTCGGACTCGCTTTCAAGCGATCGCTCTATATAAATCCGGATTTGATCGCTGACCGAGTCGCCACGCGACATCAGGGCAATCAGCTCCGAATTATTCATCCGGTTTTTCCGCGCTGTGGCCAGGGTTTGGGCGAATAACTCATAACGTTTGCCGAGAAGATTCCGCAAAGTATCGGTGCTGAAATTTTTCGTGCGCCGCAATTGCTCAAGATTGAGTATTTGCGGCTCGATGAATTGTCGTGTCTTAAAACGGTCTGTGAGATAAATGCTGTCACCGGTAATCACGAAACTTCTTACACTCGACTCGTTAGCGGTGACTGCCGACAGTATTTTCTCGAGCTCAAGCAACCTGCGGCTCGATACCGACATTGAATCGACCGACTGGCTCAGGTTCTGCATCTGGGTGAAAAACACTACCGTGATGTAGACAATCAGCATAATGGCCGTACCCAAGGCAATCTTTATCACTAAAGACGACTTGTATATGTACGTGCTTTTCATAAACGCTAAATGCTGAAAAGGAAAGTCTCCAAGTTCATTCCCGACGAATGGAACTGCCAATTCATATTGACGACGTCTTTAATGACTTTTTTGAGCGTCACAAAATCATTTGGTTTTCGGATATAGATATTGGCGCCGCCGATAAAAGTTTCCTCAATGTCTTTTTCAGACGATGACGTTGAATAAATCGCAACCGACAAATTATTGTATTTCGGGTTTTTCCTGATGGCGCGCAAACAATCAAAACCTGTCATGTAAGGCATGTTCAGGTCGAGGAATAAGATGTGCGGCAAATCGTCATCCTGGTCGCGCTCCGGACTTTCAAGATATTCCATCAATTCACGCCCATCGCGGAAAACCGTCAAAGTGTGCTGTAATTTGAGTTCGTGGATCGCCTCGGAAAAAAATTGGCGGTCGTCGGCATCGTCATCGGCCAACAAGATGTGAAATGGATCCTGATCGTGGGTCATATCTAAGTAAAATTGGGTTAGTTGGTTTTAGCTGAAAGTCTTCTTCGTTCAATGATCCGCTTAAACATTGACGGCGTCAATCCGGTCGTTTTCTTGAATTGGCCCGACAAATGCGCGACACTCGAATAATTGAGCATGTATGATATTTCTGTCAGCGTCAGTTCTTCTTCGATGATCAGCTTTTTGGCGCGTTCAATTTTTTGGATGATAAAGTAATTTTCTATCGAGCTGTACGTATACTCAGAAAAAACATTTGAAATATAGCCGTAACTCAAATTGAGCTTTTCCGAAAGATAAACCGAAATAGTCGTCAGCGGCATATCGGGCTCATGGACGAGTTCCACAATGGTGTCCTTGATTCTTTGGATCAGCTGGTTTTTGGGATTGCTGACAATCTCAATGCTGTATTTGCCGAGGTCTTTTTGGAGTTTCTCAAAGACAGCATCCGATATTTTATTGTTGATGATGATCTCGCCGAGGCTTAACATCTCATATTTAATGCCCAGCGCGTCAAGATGTTCCCTGACGATGACTTTACAGGCAGCAATTCCATCGAATTTGATGTAAAACTTCATACACTACGTGATTATTCAGATTTTAAATATAACATAAAAATTCATGATTTTCCCGAATCGTTGGTATTTTTTTAACGCTTTGAAAGCATTAAATAGCAGCTTTTCCGAAAGCGGGTCATCGCATAAAAAAAACGACCTTAAATGATAAGATCGTTTTTTCCCCTAGAACAAAACAAAAAATTATTGCTTACAATAATATCTTAAAAACGCTACAAAATGGCTCCGGCCCTGGCATGCTGGCCGTCGGTTTTGTCTTCGTTTGATTGTATTTTCATTGATCGGAGCGTCCTGGCCAAAAACGAAAGCCCATTTTCCTTTATTTTTTCAGGAACCTCGACCGCTGCTTTTGTCATCACGGCAGGAAGAACGGCCGATAAAATCGCCTTAAACGGGCCATTTATTTTTCCAAGCAGCAACTTGTTCGTAAGGAATCCTGTACCGAGCCCGATTGCGCCTTTAAGCATGTCTGCTTTTAAATCCGGCGACTCATTGACTGACCTGAATAGCTTCCGCAACATATTGGCCGGCTTCAGGCTTTCCATAAAGCCTTGAAATTCGGCTGTGATGGCGTCTTTCTGCTCCTTTTGTTTGCGCTCGAGCGACGCAATATGCACTTCTAGCGTCTGTAGGCTGTTGAGTGTTTGCATGTCAGTCTTTAAATATTTGTTTGATGATAAAGTTGTTGATGCGTTCTTTGAGGCATTTGATCCGCAAAATGTAAATGACCACGCCAATCAGTGCGTAAATTCCAGCTACTGCAAAAAAGCCCAAATACCATTCGCCAAGCATATCGCCAATCCAAAAACCGGCCCCGATACTAAGGAAAACCAGGAAAAAGGAAACAATTACCCAAATTATAAAACCGGTGGCGACAGAAGCGAAAACATCAGAGAATACTTTTATGGCTTTTAGCCGGTAAAGCTCGACTGTTGTTTTGGCATAATCCTCAACCTGTTCATAGATTCTTTCGGTGAATGATTTCTCTTCTTCCTTGCCTTCCATAGAAATGATTGGTTTATCGTGTTACAGCTGTTTTGCCGTCAGACATGGCATTTTTGCCGGTAGTTGCGAGATCTTCGCTTTTTTGTGTAAGCGAATCCAGTTTGCCGGCTGCTGAATCAAGAGCGCTGTTGTATTTGCCTTTCAGCGATTGATACTTGTCCTTGAGATTGTCGGTCAACTCGTCTTTTTTCTTGCCGAGTTTTTTCCGTGTTTCTGATCCTTTATCCGGTGCGAGCAACACACCCAGGGCTGCGCCCACTGCCAGTCCGGCCACGGCGCCCAAAACGATTTTACCTTTACTCATGATTATTTGAAATTAAATTAATATTCGATTGTCTGGTTACGTGGGATTATCTTTTTCACAGCAAGGTTTCCCCGTTCGTAAGTTTGTATTACAAAGATGCTTTCACTGTGAGGGATTTTTGTTACAAAACTTGATTCGAATTTTATATGATTTACAGATGTTGAAACCGACGCAAAAAAAATACGGAACCCCTACAGTTCCGTATTCTCAAATTCAATATAGATTGGCACTTATATAAAATAATAAACATTGTCCATGTCGGCATTTTTATAGGCGTCGCGATCGTCAAAAACGTCATCTTCCGATGCGTCATAGGCGTCGGCGAACATCCTGTCATCTTCCTCTTCGGGGAAATTCATCAATGAATGATATGCCGGTTCTTCATCGAGAATTGAATTGTAAACATCGCTTTCTTCAAAGTTCCTGTCATGTTCCATTCTCTCGAGGTCATTATCAAGGATTCCGTCGTGACTCCAGAGTGGTTCGTTCTCCGGTTTGTCATATAGATACTTTGTCATTGCAATCGCGTTTAAGTTGTTTACAAATATCTTTTTTCGGCTTTCAAAATGTTTTATAGAATTTTGGGGTATTCTTACAAAGTTCACATCTGACGGAAAAAAACGCTTTCGCACAATAGCGACGGGGAAAGCAAAACACTGATTCCCGGAACGATGCCCGGCTAAAAATCACTCAGGCTCAATATTACGGTAACTGGCAAAGCCAATTCTGGAAGTTGCCCTTGCATCCGACATTGTACATCTTAGCCCGAAGATTTGCTTACTACCTGTTTTTAAATGCATTATCGACGAAATGCAGAATTGGCAATTCCGGCCGCGTTACGGTTTCCCGTAATTGTTAATTTCTGATTCTCAATCCGTTAGAAATTGCGCAGAATCGACTTAAATAATATATTTTCATAATTAATTTCTTACATTTCAATCGAAAATGTGCATTTCGTCGATGTTTTGTGCATTTTATCGATAAAAAATTTTGTGGTTTAAATTCACCTGTCTATTTTTGATTCGTCAAAACAATTAAAATCGCAATCAGACCTAAACGGTTTGTTTTAAGTTAAAGAGCGAAACCCAAAAGATTATGGAAAAAATTACATTATCTCGAAAAAGCTTCTTGCCAATCTTACTACTTCTGTTCATTCCTATTTTGGGATTGGCCCAAGTTTACAACGCTGACGACACTTACGTTGTCCCGGCAGGCGTAACCAGCATTACCGTTGAAGCTTATGGCGGCGGCGGCAGAGGCGCGTCCCGGACAACCAATGGCGCCGGCGGTGGCGGCGGCGGCGGCGGTTATTGCCGTAAGGTATTTTCGGTATCACCCGGCGATGTCATCAGCTTTTCAATAGGCCAAGGCAGTTCATCAAGCGCAGTAAGCGGTGGAAACACCCTGGTATATTATAATTACAGTTTCTTTCCGACGATGACCGCACGCGGCGGAAACAGCCCGTTCTCAAACGTATCCACCGGAGCAAGCGGCGGAACAGCATCGGGTGGCGACGTCAACTATACTGGCGGCACCGGTGCGACGGGTTCATCGGGTTCTTATTCCGGTGGCGGCGGCTCGTCAGGCGGCACGAATGGAAACGGCGGAAATGGCTTCCATGAAAATGGCGGAACGGCAACGGGCGCCGGCGATGGCGGCGAAGGACGTACAGGTTCGGGCGACGGCTTTGCCGGTGTCAGTCCCGGCGGCGGCGGCGGCGGCGCTTACAGGCAAGGAAACCCGAGTCGCAGCGGCGGTAGTGGCGCAGACGGACGCGTGATCATCACAGTCAATTCACCTGAAATCAATGTACAGGGCAATTCAACTACTATTGCCGACGGAGACAACATCCCGTCAGCCACAGATCATACGGATTTCGGATCTACGGATATCACATCAGGAACAATCACACGTACTTTTACGATACAAAACCTTGGCGGCGCAACGCTTTCAATCAGCGGCGTAACCATTACAGGCAGCGGGGCGGCGGACTTCAGCATCGTTACGCCTCCGGCAGCAACCGTATCCGGCTTTGACAACACGACACTTTTGGTGATGTTTAACCCATCGGTGACAGGAACCAGAACTGCAACGATCACTATCACCAATGGCGATTCGGACGAGGCCGTCTACGATTTTGCGATCCAGGGAACAGGAACCAATCCTGAAATCAACGTACAGGGCAATGCGACCAATATCGCAGACGGAAATACTACCGCCTCGACCGCTGACCATACAGATTTCGGATCGACGTATATCAACGGCGGAACAATGACCCGCACCTTCACAATCCAACACCAAAATACCGGAACCGGCACTTTGAATATCGGCGCGATCACTTTCTCAGGTGCGAACGCTTCGGATTTTTCCGTTACCACAGCGCCTGGCTCTTCATCGCTGAACCCGAACACATCGACAACTTTCGTTGTGACGTTCAACCCAAGTGGTTTCGGGCTTAGAACAGCGACGATCAGCATCGCCAACAACGATGCAAATGAAAATCCTTATGATTTTGCCATTCAAGGCACCGGAACCGATTCAGAAATCAATCTGACCGGCAACGGCATTACCATCGTTGACGGCGCCACCACAACTTCTGTGGCCGATCACACTGATTTTGGCATGACAGCCGTGGTTTCTGGAACGATCGTCAGGACCTTTACTATTCAAAACTCGGCAAGCGCGTCGGCAAACCTGATTGTCAATTCAATTTCGATCAGCGGCCCGAATGCGTCGGACTTTTCGTATTCCGCTCCAGGTTCAAGCAATTTGGCTCCTGGCGCAAGCACGACATTTACCGTTACTTTTGACCCGAGTGCGCTTGGCACCAGGAACGCCGTTGTCAACGTCAATTCAAATGACAGCGACGAATCTCCGTATGACTTTGCCGTCACCGGCGTTGGTTCGGAGCCTGAAATGGATGTACAGGGCAACGGTGTCTCAATTGTTGACGGTGACAGCTCGCCTTCAACATCAGACTGGACAAACTTTGGCGATGCCGAAATCAACTTCGGAATCATCACAAAAACCTTTACTGTCTACAACACCGGTCTAAGCGACTTGACATTGGGCGCCATCACCATTGGCGGCACGCACGCGACGAACTTTACTTATACTTCGCCGCTATTGTCAACCGTGCCGCCGGGCGGCAGCACGACCTTCACAATCACGTTTAACCCGAGCGCAACAGGTACGCGTAGTGCGACTTTCAGCATCGCAACCAACGACTCGAATGAAAACCCATACAATTTCAGCATCCAGGGAACGGGAACAGCGCCTGAAGTCAATGTTGTCGGCAATTTGATCACGATCGTAAACGACGACATGTCCGCATCGGTTTCTGATAACACCGACTTTGGCACCGTGTCTATTGACGCCGGCTCGACTTTAATTACTTATACCATCCAAAATACCGGTGTTGGTAACCTTCAAATCGGTTCAATCTACTTCCTTGGCGCCAATGCATCGGACTTCTCGGTACAGACTTCGCCTGCTTCAGTTGTAGCCGCCGGTTCGTCCACTACAGTGACCGTTAGTTTCCACCCGACGGTCGTAGGAACTAAAATTGCCGCAATCTATATCGAAAATGACGATTCAAATGAGAATCCCTACCATTTCCAGATTAAAGGCCTCGGCGTTCGTACCTATCCGGACACCGACGGCGATAATGTCAGCGACAACTTCGATAAAGACGATGACAATGACGGCATTATTGATACAACCGAGCAGGCAGAATGTATCCTGTCTCCGGTTTCAGGTTCGGTAACTTATACGTTCCTCAATGAAACCTTTGGCACAGGAACCACAAAAGGCTTGATCAACATCAACATTCCTGGCGCAACTTGTACATATTGCTATGAGGATGGTGTTGCCGGGCCCAATACCCCGGAATGTCCTAGCCAGTCAAGCTGGATTTTGGATGACGGCGAGTATGTAGTTGTTCATAAAATCGCCGGCACTGTATCAAGCGACCCTGAAAACATCCATGGTGACCTTGCCTGGAATGGCCTTGAAGACCATACCCCTGGCGACACAAATGGCCGTATGGCTGTGTTCAATGCGAGCTTTACGCCGGGAACTTTCTATGAAACCACGATTACCGGCATCATGCCCAACGTACCTGTAACCTACAGTTTCTGGGTATTGAACATCATGTCTATCGGCAATTATGTCGGCTCGATCCTGCCGGACATCACGGTGGAATTCATCGATCCTGCAACGTCCACCGTACTGTCTACTTACAACACGGGCCAGATCGGACGCTGTAATGGCGGCATCGGCGTAAACAGTTGTACTTACAGCGAATGGCAGCAATATACTACAACAGTCAACCTGGGAACGGTCACCACGTTTACCATCCGATTCAAAAACAACGCACCAGGCGGAGGCGGTAATGACCTTGCCATCGACGACATTACGCTGCGTCAGCAATATTGCGACCGCGATCTTGACGGTGTGGCCGATATGTTTGACCTCGATTCTGATAACGACGGTATTCCTGACATTGAAGAAGCAGGTTTCAAAGCCATGAGCTCCGGAAAATCAACAATTGACCGTTCACTGTCATGGGTTGACACCAACAACAATGGCGTAATGGATTCAATCGATACCATGATTGCGGCCGGCACCTATAACATTCCCGATACAGACGGCGACAGCGTAAAAGATTTCCACGATCTCGATTCAGACAACGACGCCCAATTTGACGTAGACGAGTCGAACCTTCTCAACGGCGATGGCGATATCAATGGCGACGGTTTTGGCGACGGCGCTGACACTGACGGTGACGGTATTCTTAACCTTTACGACAATAACATCGCTTTCGGTACGACCAACAGGGCTTTTGCGGATGATACTGACCTGGACGGTATTTCAAACTACAGGGAAATCGACGCGAATACTGATGGCGTAAAAGACATCCTGACGACTTTGTACGGCAGCTTTGACGCCGACCTTGACGGTGTCATTGACGGTTCGGTTGATGCTGACCTTGACGGCATACTCGATACTTTCGACACCAAACCGACAGGTTACGGTTCGCCGCGCGACTTGAACAGGAAATTATTCCTGGACTTCGACGGGCGCAATGACTATGGCGAAGGCCCGAATTTTATTTCAGGCTTGTCAAAGTCGACAATTATGTGCTGGATCAAGCTTACTTCTCCATATGCGGCCACCGGCTACGTGATTGGGCAGGACAACTTCAGCCTGCGCGTAGATGTGAGCTCCGGATCGCCAAAATTGGTTGCGACGGCAAAAGGCGTGAACTTGACTTACAGTGCGGCTCTTTCGCCAAACCGATGGTATCATATCTGTGCGGTTTACGACGGCTCAAACGCCACTGAAAAACTGAAATTGTACGTCAACGGCAAAATGGAATCGTTTGACAATAACGGTGCGCTTGCCGGCACTTTGGCTGCAAGCACAGGAAAGTTCACTTTTGGCAGGAATCCGGCCAGCGCTGCAAATTACTTCAAAGGCTCAATCGATGAAGTGCGCGTATTCAACAACGCCTTGACGACCGATCAAATCCAAAAAATGGTTTATCAGGAAATCAAGCAGCAAGGCACGGCGATCCGCGGTGAGATCATTCCTAAAAACATCGAGTCGACCATTTGGTTCAATCTCTTGGGTTACTACCGTATGGATGCTTACAAAGACGATGTCATAGACAACTATTTCACTGCCGGAATCGATACAAACCTATCGGCAACAAAGGCAAACATCTATAACCATAAAGTCATCAGTTATCAATTGGCGCCGATGCCATTCGTCACTACGCAATCAAGTTCGCTTGAGAGTGCGGTCAGCC
>JAEWLD010000054.1 GCA_023393485.1 Bacteroidota bacterium | reverse complement strand
TTGTCGTTTGACTTTTGACGTTTCACGTTTGACGTTTGACTTATCACTTCCTACTTTCGACTTTTAAAAAAGCTATATAATTTTCACGACCGTGAAAGGTTTAAATTTGTAAAAAACAATCCAATGACTTTCGAAGAGCTCAAGCCAAAAGTGAATGACATCGTCACAAACACGCACACGCTTCGCGACGAAAAACTTCAAAAAATCTGTCATTTGCTTCATGACAACGTCGACTATTATGATTGGGTTGGGTTTTACTTCCGCAATGGCGACAAAGAAGAATTGGTGATCGGGCCATATGTCGGCGAATACACTGAACATACCGTAATTCCGTTCGGCAAAGGCATTTGCGGACAGGTTGCGGTTTCGAACCAGAATTTTGTCGTGCCGGATGTCTCGGCGCAGGATAATTACATCGCCTGCAGCATGACGGTGAAATCCGAAATCGTGGTCCCGATTTTTGTCGACGGCGCGAATATCGGCCAGATCGATATCGATTCGGAAGTCATCGACGCCTTTAGCGAAGCCGACGAGCGATTTCTGGAATATGTCAATCAGGAAGTGGCGAAGCTTTTTGAGGAAAAATAACTCAAAATAAGGTTAAAAGTTCAAGGTTAAAAGTTAGACGAAACCCAACTTTGAACCTTAAACTTTGAACTTTACACCATTCCGCTTGCACTTTCAAAATAAAAGTGTACTTTTGCACCCGTATCCGAAAATCGGCTACTACATAAAAATCATTTAAATAATATTGGCATGTACTTGACTAAAGAAGTAAAAGAGCAGATTTTCGCTAAACACGGCGGATCGGCTAAGAACACTGGATCGGCAGAAGGCCAGATCGCGCTGTTCACACACAGGATCACGCATTTGACAGAGCATTTGAAAAAAAATCGCCACGACTATAATACTGAGCGTTCGCTTGTATTGCTCGTAGGTAAAAGAAGGTCTTTGCTCGACTACCTGAAGAAAACGGATATCAACAGGTACCGTGAAATCATCAAGGAACTGAATATCAGAAAATAATTCAGAGAAAAGAGGTGCCCGCGCGCCTCTTTTTGTTTTTAAATTGTTCTTACATATCGGAGAAAAAGTTTGGTTTTTCATTGGGACACAACAACTACACACAACAACAACACAACTACCAATGTTTAATCAAGAATTAGGATTTTTATGATTCCAAATGTAACCCGTGAGGTAATCGATCTTGGAGATGGCAGAAGCATCTCGATCGAAACCGGAAAACTCGCGAAGCAGGCCGACGGTTCGGTCGTAGTTCGCATGGGCGACTGTATGTTGCTCGGCACCGTAGTATCGGCGCGCAAAGCCAGCCCTGGTGTTGACTTTTTGCCGCTTACCGTTGACTACCGTGAAAAATTTGCCGCTGCAGGGCGTTTCCCTGGCGGTTTCTTTAAAAGGGAAGCGCGTCCGTCAGACAAAGAAGTTTTGACGATGCGTTTGGTAGACCGCGTGTTGCGTCCGCTTTTCCCCGATGATTACCATGCAGAAACGCAGTTAATGATCCAATTGATGTCACACGACGACACCGTAATGCCTGATGCATTGGCCGGTTTGGCCGCTTCGGCTGCATTGGCGGTTTCTGACATTCCGTTTGAGACATTGATTTCAGAAGTGCGCGTTGGCCGCATCAACGGCGAATTCGTGATCAACCCAAGCATGGCGCAACTGGAAGAATCGGACATCGACATGATGATCGGCGCTTCTAAAGATTCGATTGCAATGGTCGAGGGCGAAATGAAAGAGATTTCCGAAGAAGAAATGGTTGAAGCCATCAAGTTTGCGCACGAAGCCATCAAGGCACAGATCGCCGCTCAGGAAAGGCTTCAGGCTGCTTTCGGCAAGAAAGAAATCCGCGAGTATGACCAAGACCGTCAGGATGACGAATTGAAAGAAAAGATTTTCGGATTGACTTACGATCGCTACTATGCAATTGCACAGGAAGCATCGGCCAAGCACGAAAGGTCTGAGAAATTCTCGGCTATCAAAGATGAAGTCATGGCTTCATTCACCGAAGAAGAACTACTCGAAAACAGCGAGCTGATTGCCCGCTACCTGAAAAAATCGCAAAAAGAAGCGGTCCGTAACGTTGTCCTGGATTTGGGCACGCGTCTCGACGGCCGTAAAACAACTGATATCCGCCCAATCTGGTGCGAAGTTGATTATTTGCCATCGGTTCACGGTTCGGCATTGTTTACCCGTGGTGAAACCCAGGCTTTGGCTACCGTAACACTCGGTACGTCACGCGAAGCGAACATCATTGACGCGCCATCTGAACAAGGCGAAGAGCGTTTCTACCTGCACTACAATTTCCCACCATTCTCAACCGGCGAAGCCAAGCCTTTGCGCGGCACGTCGCGTCGTGAGGTCGGTCACGGAAACCTGGCGCAACGTGCGCTCAAAAACATGATTTCACCGGAAAATCCATATACCGTCCGTATCGTTTCTGAGGTTCTTGAATCAAACGGATCATCGTCGATGGCTACCGTTTGCGCCGGAACTCTCGCGCTTATGGATGCCGGTGTGAAAATGCTCAAGCCGGTTTCGGGCATCGCGATGGGATTGATTTCCGACGATAAAACCGGACGTTGGGCTGTATTGTCTGACATCCTGGGCGACGAAGATCACCTCGGCGACATGGACTTTAAAGTTACCGGTACCGCCGATGGCATTACTGCTTGCCAAATGGACATCAAGATTGATGGTTTGAACTATGACATCATGGTTCAGGCTTTGAAACAGGCGCGCGACGGGCGTTTGCACATCCTTGATAAATTGACCGAAGTTCAGCCTGCTGTCCGTCCTGACGTCAAAGTATTCGCTCCTAAAATCATCATGTCTGAAATCCCTAGCGACCTTATCGGCGCCTTTATTGGCCCGGGCGGAAAAGTCATCCAGGAATTGCAGAAGAATTCGGGCACTACGATCGTGGTCAACGAAGCCGACGGAAAAGGCATCATCGAAATTCTCGGCACAAGCCCTGAAGGCATCGATATGGTTCTTAAGAAAATCGACTCTCTGGTATTCAAGCCTCAAATTGGCGAGACTTATAAAGTAAAAGTCATCAAGATCATGGATTTCGGCGCAGTAGTCGAATACATGGATGCGCCAGGTGCAGAAATCCTGCTCCACGTGTCTGAACTTTCATGGGAACGTACAGAAAACGTTACCGATGTAGTCAATCTCGGCGACGAGCTCGAAGTCAAATACATGGGCATCGACCCTAAAACCAAGAAAGAGCGTGTTTCTAAAAAGGCGCTTATGCCGAGACCGCCGCGCGATGAAAATGCACCACGTCCTGAAAGACGTGATGATCGTGGGCCGCGTCGTGATGACCGCCGTGACGGACGTCGTGATGACCGCCGCCGCGATGACCGTCCGCGTGAAAACCGTGAGCCGCGCGAAAACCGTGAGCCGCGCGAAAACAATGAGCCGCGCGAACCGCGTCAGGACAGCACAGAAGAGTCACAAGGTTAATTCAAATTTGATTCATAGAAACCCCGGCAATTGTCGGGGTTTCGTTTTTTAAGGCAACTTTTTAATATATTGCAGACTATAAAGTGTCAACCACAAAAAAACTGATTATGAGACCAGTCGCAATTATCTTGCTGCTTGCCCTATCTCTATCTTTTTACTCTTGTTCCGAGGAGTTCGAACCTGCCGAACAAATCGGATCGACGCCAGTCGATGAAAATCCCGACCCGACCGATCCAACTACAAACCCCGGACAACAGGTTTTTGGCCAACCAATCATCAAGAACTCCGAACTGTACGTTTTGCTTACGCGCGCGACACACAACTCGGGCGACCAAATGACAGACATCGTGTGTATCAATTTCGTTTATCCGTTTGTACTCAAAAAATACGACAGTGCGATGAACACTATTGAAACCGTGACAATGGAAAACGACCCGCAGTTTTATAATTATTTGCTCGCACTCCAGCCCAGCCAGCCGATTAGCATCAGTTACCCGATTACGACCATCGACTCTAATGGCGCATTGTTTTCGGTGAACAACAACACGGAATTGCTTAACGCGCTGAAGGAATGTTCCCAAGCTGCCGTGATCAGTTATTGCAACGGCGTTTTTGCGGGCCCGCCTGACCCGCAGGAAGTTTGCTCATGGCGTGTACCTTATTACCCTGGCGCCGACAATACGTATGCAGGAGGGATTTTCCTCGCGAATGAAGACGGCACACTGACCTTTAATTATGACGGCCAGAATTATCCGGGCACTTGGGTTTTCCTTTTTGTTGGCAGCGAACCACACATGAACATCAATCTTGAAGGTACTTCCGCTACGGCGGCATACTGGAACATTGACCGCGAAATCTATGTCCATGATGACCATATCGTGATTTACAGTTCGCCGCTGAACATCCGTCTTGAAAAATATTGCGGCACGACGACTACTTACGCTATTGGCGATACCGGACCGGGCAATGGGATCGTGTTTTATGACAAAGGGCAATATTCCGATGGTTGGCGCTACATGGAAGTCATAGCTACAGACATGCCGTCAGTACAATGGGGTTGTCTCGGGTCGCTTACAAGCAGCGCGTCGCCATCATTGAGCGGCATGTTGAATTCGGTACGCATCGCGAATTTTCACGACGCAACCGGATTTTACCAAAACCCGTCGGCGTGCAACAGCGCGAACGATGGAACCGTCGCCGCCCGAAGCGCCTTGTCATGGCAAAGTTCAGGGATTACTGATTGGTTTTTGCCGTCTGAACAGGAAATGCAATTGATTTACACCAATTTAGGTTCGGCCGGCCTCGGCAATTTCTCGGCGAATCCATACTGGACTTCAACCGAAGACAGTGCAACCACTGCTCGCGCCATTAATTTAAACTCAGGTGCAATTTCCAACCAGCAGAAAACGTCGATGAGTGTAAAAACGCGCGCAATACGAATATTTTAGAATTGTAATGGGGCGAGACTCCGGCTTAAAGCCGGAGTCTCATCCAAACAAATCCAATTTTAACATTAGTTCGTAAGTTTTTTACTAATTTTATCGGGCTATGAAAAAATGCCCGACTACAATTTGGCTGCTGGTTTCCGCAATATCTACTGTCACCGCTTTTGGCCAGACCCAGCCTGATGCAGTGTATACCGCGTTCGACAATGTCATCCAAACGCGGAATGCGGCATACAACAATGGCAAAATCCACTTCAATAAGTTTCAATCAATAGACAAAACCTTTCGTTATTATAAATCAGCCGAATATCTGATCGGTGACCTGGTTTTCGACGGACAGCGATATGACAATCACGCCTTAAAATACGATTTGCTGGCCGATGAACTGGTCGTCAAATTTGACGGCGAAGGCAACAAAATGGGTTTTAGCCCGGTCAAACAACGGATTGACGCGTTTTATATCGACGGCGCAAAATTCGTCAATCTCGACTTGGTGGCGCATCCTGATTTCATTTCCGGGTTTTACGAAGAAGCCTTCGCGGGAAACATTTCGCTTTTGGTCAAGCACCGCAAAAACCAAATTACCGCACTGACCAATGAAAAAGTGCTTTATACCTATGTTGATGATTACGGCTATTTCCTCAAAGCCAAAGGCACATTTTACCGGATAGATGGCAAGCGCGACGTTGTTGACGCAATTCCAACGCTCGAAAGCCAAATCACAGAATTTTTCGACACCAATGTAACGCTTGAAAAGACCGATAGGCGGTTATTCATGAAAAAGTTAGCCCAGCGACTCAGCGAACTCCTCAATACTGCCGCCAAATGAGAAAGGTTTTATTGATTCTGCTGTTGGCGACGCAATGGGCTTGGTCTCAGGAAAATAACGTCACCGTTGCGTTTGATCGCGTGACGCGAATGGCGGCTGTTGAAAAAATAGAAGCGGTTTCAGGCTATAAATTTTATTTTGACAGCAACTGGTTTGCCGACGATCAATTGGTTTCGGGCGAATTCAAAAACCAGCCAATCGACACAATCCTCGCTTCGCTGTTTGAAAATACCACGCTAAACTTTTTTATTGACGGCAACAAAGTCATCCTGACGCAAAATAGCCTTGTCCGAAAACTTCCCGACGATTTTTTCAATCGGCAATCCGGGGCCGAGCCAGCTATTCAAAAGCCTGTTTTTCAAAAGCAATACGACACCGCGCCAACTGTCAAAAAACAAGAAAGCATAGCATTTATCGGCAAAGAAACAGCAGCTTCGGAACAAAAAGTCGTTACGATGTCTGGCAAAGTCACAGACAAGAAAACAGGCGCGCCGCTCGCCAATGTCAACGTCCGGGCTATTGGCCAAAATGCGAGCGCTGTTACCGATGAAAATGGCAATTTCACGCTAAATGTCCCGGCCGGTATGCAGACCATCGAGGTCGAAACCGTAAGCCACGAAAAATTCACGCGCAAAGCGATGATCTACAACAACGGCCGGCTCGATGT
>JAEWLD010000004.1 GCA_023393485.1 Bacteroidota bacterium | reverse complement strand
ATTACAAGCGGCGGAAAATCAGGCCCGATTTTGCGTCCGGCAATTTCTAGATAGGGTTTCATTTGAATTTTCTTCTTTTTCGTTTGACATAAGTCGACAACTTTTCACCAAGCCAGTGCAGCTTCATCGCGGCATCAGGGTTGACAAAAATCAACTGGCCGCCGCCAACGTAATTGTTTTGCGGCACTTCGCCGTGTGCGTATTCTTTGCGCCGTTCGAGCGTGATGATATTGACGTGTTTGGCCTCGGGAAAAATCTCAAGAACATTGCTGGTCTGGTTTTTCCGGTCGCCTTCAATAAAAATAATCGTGCGCGCGTGACAATATTTCTTGATTTGGGCGAGACTTTCGTCATAGCCGTCGATGATGATCAAATCAAAAGTCTGCGCTTTCACGTCGCGCAATTCACTGTGCAAATCAATTTTATCATAGTCGCGCACGTTTTTTCTAAGCGCGCCAAGGCAAAACTCATTGGCTTCTGTACCGGTGTATTCTATGCCGAGATCATGTTTTTTTGAATACCCGAGCACAGTGTCGGCAATCGCGCCGATGCCGAGTCCCATTTCAAGGACAGTCCTGATTTTATATTTGTCTATCAGTCTCAGGACAATTTCCAGCGCGAACTCACTTGCGATATATTCAGAGCCTTCCATCGCGCAAAACCTTTTGTAATTGGCGATGGCAAATTCTTTTTTGGTCATAGGGAAAGTAAAAATCTAGCGTATTCAAAATCTTCTTGGGTGTCGATGTCGACCTGGGCAAACGGATGGTCCACGATCAGCGGAAATGCATCGGCGCCGATAATGATCTCCTCTGCAATCAGCCTTGCGCTCGTGATGTAAAGCAACCCGTTTTCAAAATAGAGCGGTTCCAAATCCTGGCTGCGTTGGCCCGGCGCGTAATTGAAAGGCTCGAACCGGTTGTTTGAAATGCGCCCGAACTTCTGGAAATTCCTAGTTACGGTAAACAGGCTCGAACAATCGTTTTGGCGAAAAATTTCAAAGGCCCCGGCCAGCAAATGTTGCGGCCGCAGCGGATTGGTCGGCTGAAGCAAGACCACGTTATCAATATCGCCGAGCTGCTCAACGGCATGTTTGAGCGCGGTCACGGTCGGCTCATTGTCACCTGAAAGATGCGCCGGACGATAGATCACCGATGCGCCGTATTGTTCGGCGATCTGCGCAATCCTTTGGTCGTCGGTAGAAACATAAATTCCGTCAATCAATCCATGGTTTGCCTGCGCATAACGGATGCTGTGCGCCACAAGCGGCATATCGCCCAAATGACGGATGTTTTTATCGGGAAGACGTTTGGAACCACCCCGCGCGGGGATGATGGCAACATTTCTCATAGCTCGAAATCAACAGCGGTAAAAATAAGGAAATTATGCCTTCCAGAAGATTTTTGCCTGCGGAAGTTTCATGTATTGCCGGTAGGCTTCTTTGGTCAGCGGATTGCGTTGCCGGAGAATTTGCGGCGTGTGGCGGATCAAATCCCAAACGGCGCCGAAAAGTGGCAAGGCCAACTGCGGATTGCCTTTGAAAACCTTGACAAACTGGTTTTTGACCGATGAGGCGGTTTTTCCAACGGCCGACGGTATCGGATAAAATAAAAAATAATTGTACCAGTCAGCGCGCAACGCGTTGCGAAAACGGGCTTTCACACCTGCCGTATCGGCTTTTCTGGCTTGCATATCGACGCGGTGATGCACCAAAACCTGCGGCAGATAATCAATTTCAAAATGCCTGTGAAAAAGCTGCAGCGACGCAAATTGTTCTTCGCCATAAAAGCCAAACCACTCCGGATAATCGGCAATCGCGCGCCAGGCCGAAATGCGCCAGACATGCCCGCAGCCGACAAATGCTTTGACGCGCGTTTCGGATTCTGTGTGAGCAGTGTTTCCAGGCAAAACTTTTCCCCAGAAAATCCTGAAGGCGACGAGCCCGCATTTTGGATGAGATTCAAAATGGGCTTCGATTGCCGGCAACGGGTTTTCGGTTACAAAATTGGCGTCGTCGTCAAGCGAAATCGCGTAGTCGGCCAAAGTTTCGTTGAGCATTGTATTGCGGCACCAGATGTAGCCTTTTGGGATTGCGTTCCTGCGGATCGACACTTTGGGGAAGGCGGTTTTTATGGCTTCAAAAGTGCCGTCGGTTGAACCGTCATCAATCACGACGCATTCAACGTCACCGGGCAGCGAGGCGACTTTCGCGAGTGTCAGCAAAAGCTCATCGCGCCGATTTTTTGTAGCGATATGGATCGCAAACCGATTCAAAAACGGTCGGGTTTATTGGCGAGGAATTTCAGGATAAAGAAAAACCGTCTGAACATGTAGTAAATGTCTATGAAGTAATTTCGTGTCAAAATCCAGGCGGCATCGAACAAATTTTTGAACGCGTGGCCAAGTGTAGGATTGGTGTGGAACAATTGATAGCTGCCAACCAGGTCACTTTTGAACCTAAAGAAAAGCTGCTTTTTTGTCCGATGGATGAAATATGAAAAAATCGCCGGCGCGAATTCGATGTCATAGCCAAGCCTGAGCATGCGCATTGTCCATTCCTTGTCTTCAAAGGTTTTTACGTCTTCGCGAAACGGATGTTTTTGCCAAATCCTTTTGTTGAACGCAGAACCCGCAAAATTAAGCCCGGCCCGGTTCGGCGCTTCCTCGCTTTTCATTTCTTTGATATACGCAGTATAGTCGTGCGCGTTGTGCAGGCATCTGACACCGGCCAAAGTCTCTTCACGCCCTGCAAACTTTTCTTTGATGAGCTTGAAAAAGTCATGGCTGACCGGAAACGAATGCGCGCTGAAAATCACAACGATGTCGTGCGAAGCCTCGCGTGCGCCGATATTCGCGCTTCCGCCGTAGCTGAATTTTTCAATCGTCACCAGTCGTGCGCCGTATTGTTCACACACCGCGCGGCTGCCATCTGTCGAGAGATTGTCTAAAACGATGATTTCATCGACGTCGTCGGCATAGCGGCGGCGCAGGTTTTCGAGCAAAAACCTCAGGTCTTTCTCTTCGTTTTTATTTCTGATGACAACTGAAAGCATATTATCTGACAAGTACGTCCCAAAGGCTCAGGTTGAGCTTTCTGCGGCGATACCAGTTGCAAAGTAATCTCTTTTTTCCGAAAAAACCGCGCCCGGTAAATTCGGCTTTTAGCTTTAGGTGATAATAGCGGCGCAAGCGGTCTATTTGCCTGCTGTCATTGGGCGTATACCGTAGCGCACTGAGATAAAAGCTGTACGGATAGTCTATATTGATTTTTTTTGACGGATCATTGATGAACGGTTCGTACAGCTCAGGATGCTTGTGATAAATATACGCCAGCAGCCGATAGCGTTTGGCGAGTGTAATGCCCGTCATCCGCGACTGGTCTTTGATGCGATAATAAAAAACGGCGTCGTCAACGTATTTAACTTTGGCATCGTCGTCTAAAAAGTGGATCCAGAATTCCCAATCTTCAAGGCCTTCGTGCATATTGACGTCGTAACCGCCGACCGCGTCAAAATCACTTTTGAGGAAAAGCGCCGTAACGTGAATCATGTTACTGACAATCAGCCGGCCGTAACTGTAATCTGCCAATTCCCATTTGCCCGTGACGGCGCCAAAACGGTAACATGGGCCGTATGCCATTTTAAGCGACGGATCGGCCTGCATTGCACTGACGAGTTTCTCTAGGTAATCGGGCGCAATCCTGTCGTCGGCATCGAGCGGTAAAATATAATGCCCATTCGCGATCGCGATGCCTTCATTGCGCGCTTCTGAAACGCCGCCATTGGCAAGATCAAGCGCGCGGAAACGCGAATCTTTCGCAGTCCAGCCGGCAATCACGGCAGCCGTTTGGTCGGTTGAGCCGTCATTGACAATAATACATTCCCAGCCGGCAAAGGTTTGCGACAAGACAGACTGCAACGCCTCAGACAAATATTCGCCCTGGTTGTAACTTGGAACAACGACTGAAACCAACGGATGCTGCATACTTAATTCCTCAAAGTCCTTCTGATAAATTTAAACAGGCCGAACACGTCATTGTTCGCGTGCCAGCGGGCAATCTTAAAAAAAAGCGCGGCTGTTTTGTGCCTGAAAAAATATTGTTCGACTTTGCCTATGATCTTCCGACGCTGCACCGCCGAAAAACGGCTGCGATAGGAAAATGCCAGCATCGAATAATAGGCAAAGGTAGCTTTCTTTTTTGCTTCGATATTGGTTTGGCTGCCCGAAATGCTCAACGCGCTGACCCGGATCAAAACTACAGATTCATTGATTGACAATACGTTGCCGAAACCAGAGCATTGCAGGATTGCCATGTCATCAGCATGCCAAGCCATCGGAAAATCCACAAATCCGACCTGAGCCAGCTTTTCTGCCCTGAAAATGTATTCGCCCAGCGAACTGCGCGTCTGCCCCGTTTCTTTGCGATAGACAAAATCGG
>JAEWLD010000289.1 GCA_023393485.1 Bacteroidota bacterium | reverse complement strand
GCTGAAAGACCGCTGCGCTGAAAGACATTAACAATTATTCTGACCGATAGAAAAGAAGCCGCTGGTTACTCAACGGCTTTTTTCTTTCTTCTTTCGACGCAGTGTCTTTGCTCCTTCAGCGCAGCGGTCTATTCCAGCACATTCAGAAACTTCAAACCGAACACAACGCCGTCTTCCAAAAAGCCGCTTTGGTACGCCCGTACATAGTCAATCCGGAAAATCTTGAACTTTCCAAAACCGAGATCATCAAGCCCGACGCTGAATTCGTTGTACGGTTTTCGGTCGGGAATTGCAAGATTGGCCGCGCCTATGACCAGTGTCGCCTTCAATTGATTGAGCAGCGGGATTTTATTGATGACGTAACCTTTGTCGTTGTGTTCGAAATGGGCTTCAAAATAGCGGTCGTTCGCACTTGCGATGTAATAAGGCAAAAGATTGAAGTTGTTCAGATATCGTTCGCTTTGCCCGATATGAGTGCGGTTGCCGTTGAAATGTTTGAAATCGACAAACGCGATATTTTCGGCATCGAAGAACTTTCCGGCCTTTAGGTTCAGCCCGAAAACGCCTTTATTTCCCAAATCAATGTCATAAGTCATCCGCGTTGTGGCATGCGCGAATTCGTAGCGTTTTTCACTTGCGGCAAAACCTTTTTCAAAACCCAGATACAAAGTAGGATAGCGGTCGTCGGGAATGTTGAATTTGCCGTCGGGCCGCGTCCAGTATTTTTGCCCAAAGCTGATTTTAGCCTGGACTTGCGCCTTTGCGAGATGATGTGTCTCAAAAGCCGGTGTCGTAAAATCGTTCGGCGCCCATGGATTATTTGAAGTATAGCCGTTGTCATTGCGGAGGATCGACTCATCAGTATTGTTGAAAAGCGCTTTGCGGCGATTATATTCGAGGTTTGCCGTCAATGCGAAACCGTTGAATAATTCTTCCTGAAAATTGATCGCTACAAAATTCCGGTCATACAATTTCATGTAATTGTTCCTGAAAAGCGTCGTAGCCAATGAATTGACAACGCGGCTGATCGGTTTCGAAGGATTGAACTGCTCAATACTGCTTCCGCCGGACAAAGTCATCTGAAGGTTGGACGTATTGTTGAACTTACGCGTAAGGTAACCGGTTGCGCGGACGCGGTTTTCGGCAAAACCATAACCTACATTGGTGCCAACAGTCGTAAATGTGCGCTTGTCGGGATTGCGTTTCGTATAGGAAATGCCGGTCGACGTGAAATATCCCTGAACCGTATTGAAACCCAATCCGGTCACCAAGCCTTGATAATTCCACGACCATTTTTCGTAGGAATTCCGGTAAGTGTAACCGGTAATGGGAGAATACCATTTGAATTTATTGCGTTTGGCGTCGATCGAGTCGAGGTATTGCTCAGACTTTTTCTTGATTTGAAGTTTATTTTTTTTGTCGTAGTCTGTGATTTCTTCGTCGGTCAGCGGAACCGGCCGCATCTGATTCCAGTAGCTATCGTCTTTTTTATTGGCGTTTTCTTCAAATGACAGCACTTCGGCGCCGAAAGTTTTCTTGTCAAAACGATCCGCAAATTCAAAATTGCTGTACACGTACGTAAACCTTCCGTTGACGCTGATGCCGAGCATTCCCGCTTCAAAATCAATTGTTTGGGTGTTGCGTATCCAGATTTTATTACTTGGGTTGTAATTGAAATTCTGCCTGATCCAAAGCGTGTTTATCGCCGGCTCTTTCATCCGGCTGCCTTTGATGCTAAGGTCGATGGCGTAGATTGCCCACGAATCGTCGATGATGTAAATGTAGCCTTCAAAGCAGGGCTCAAGCGCTCGTTTTGGCGTGACTTTGATTTTGTTGATTTGCTGGCGGTCGTCGGTAAAAAAAGTGCCTTCGAGTTTGTATTTGTAGTAATTAAACGCGTTTGAGGCGATCGGCGAAATTACGTTCACATCGAATTCGATGTAATTCTCATAAAAATCAAAATCGACCGATGCCGCATTGTTGAAACTGAATCCGTTATCATTGCCGGCAACTTTTGAAGCGATGATCGTTTCCTTGAGCTTGTCGGGCTTTTGGTAAACAAGATGCGAAACCGTTTCCGAAAGGTACAAAATGCCCGTCCGCGTTGAATCGAGAATGTCGTCAAACATGTCAATTTTTGTCCCGAGCACTTGTTTTGGCGCATTCTTGATCCTGAAAATGCCGCGCGAATAGAAATCGGCGCGGTATCGGGCCGTTTTTTCGGAATTTTCCTTTCGTGCCGCAATCGCTTTTCGGATGATGCCGTTTGCGGGATTGTCTTTAGGGTTGAGGACGATTTCGCTTAGTTCGATGTTTTCCTCGACCATCTGAACGTCGATAGTGTGCGGAAATTGGGCGATGTCGGTCGGAATCTTTCGCGTCTTATAACCGAGATATTGAAAAACCAGCGTGTAATGGCCGGCGGATTTTACAGCGAGCTCGTACTGGCCGCCGTCGTTCGTGGTTGTTCCTTTATAGGAATTTTCGATGACGATTGACACAAATGGCAGCGGATTGCCTTTTTCGTCAGTCACTTTACCGCGGATTTGCGCCGTTACGCCCGCAGTCAGCAACAATAAAAAAATGGTGATTTTCGCGATCATTTCAGGAATGACTGTAAAGCGAGTTCATAACTTTTGAGCCCGAAGCCGATCACGATTCCACTTGCGTGTGCCGAAATAAACGAATGATGGCGGAATTCCTCACGCGCGAATGTATTGGAGATATGGACTTCGACCACCGGCGTTTCAACGGCCTTGACCGCGTCGCCGATGCCGACCGATGTATGCGTATAAGCCGCGGCGTTTAGGATAATGCCGTCATAACTAAAGCCGGTTTGCTGGATTTTATTGATGAGTTCGCCTTCGATATTGCTTTGGAAGTAGTCGATTTCAATTTGGTTGTAGCGGTTTTTCAAGCCGGAAAGAAACGATTCAAAATCCTGGTTGCCGTAAATTCCGGGTTCGCGCTTGCCAAGCAGGTTTAGGTTTGGCCCGTTGATGATGATGATTTTCATGAGGTTTGTTTTGGCGTCGGTCTTTGGTCAGGTAAAAATAAGCGTATTTCACTTGCCGCCAAATAAAAACCACTCCTTAATATAAGAAGTGGTTTTTGGCAGTGTTTATGGCTTATAGAAAATTGTATCCTACAGATAACTGGAATACCGAGTTTTTGATTTCGGCTTCTTTTGACGCTTCGGTCAAACCTGCAACGTAGCGCGCCTGGGCGAAAATGCTTTTGGTGACATTCAAAGTCACGCCGCCGGCTACGGCAAAATCGAATTCCTCATTGTCAAATGCTTCCTTGGCATCGGCAACAAGAAACGAAAACTGCGGGCCGAGGTCGATGCTGAATTTCTCTTCAACTAAATAGATACGCGCCAAAACGGGCACCGATACATAGTCGAGATTGATATCGCCAAACCCATTGACATCCGCGCCTTGCGATGTGTAAAGGAATTCGGGGGCGATCGCGAATTTTTTTGATAGCCCAAGTTCTGCGGCTGCGCCTACGTGAAAGCTAGTCCGCGTCTTGGTCTGGATTTCGCCACCGGTAAAGTTGGCGAAGTTTGGTCCGGCCTTGACGCCGAGCCTGAACAACTGGGCCTGTCCGGTAAAAGAAAACGCAAATACCAACAGGACTGATAAAATTAGCTTTTTCATAAATGTCAAATTTGGTTATAACTAGTCAGTAACATAAAATTATCGATTAACCCATGCGCGCCGTTATATAATTTTAAGTGATGATTATAGCTTTTGCGGCAATCACTACACAAACGTTAATAACTTTGTTGAAAAACTATAGCCGTGCAAACAGCCGCCATGTGGGATAAAATCTAATTTTGGTCATTATTAACTAAGTTGTGTTTGCACTTGTGTTAACTGAGTAATATTGAAAAAAATCTTTAGTAAGTACTTTCGTATTATTTTTTTTATACATTTGCCGCATAATTTTAAAACAAAACAAAACATGAAAAAAATTATTTTTGCAGCTGCAGCATTGTTCGCTTTCGGATTTGCTAACGCACAGGACGCTAAAGAAGAGTCTGCTGGTGGAGGTTTCGCAAATGGTGACGTTTTCATCTCTGGTTCAGTTGGTATCAACTCATCAAAAACCGGTGATTTCAAAACTAACGATTTCAACATCACTCCAAGAGTAGGTTTCTTCGTAGCTGACAACATCGCAATCGGTGCTAGCTTGGGCTACATGTCAACTAAGCTTGACGACGGTTCTGATGACGTTTCTAACTCTGCTTTTTCAGTAGGTGTATTCGGTCGTTACTATGCTACTCCAGCATCTGACTTCTCTTTCTTCGCTGAATTGGGCTTTGATTACCTGAGCTATGACAGCGAATTTGCAGTGATCGACGGCGAAATCTTCGTTGGTGACAGCAAGCCATCTGAAATGAGGATTGGTCTTCGTCCAGGTGTAAGCTACTTCATGTCTAGCAACTGGGCACTTGAGGCTTCAATCGGAGCTTTGGAGTACTCTAGCTACGATCCAGACGGAGGCGACAAAACTACAGGTTTTGGCCTTAACGTTGATTTGACTAACGTTAACGTTGGTTTGATCTACAAGTTCTAATCTTAGGATTTGATATAAAAAGAAAACCTCCCAAACGGGAGGTTTTTTTATATTCAATTTGCCGACAGCTATTAAAATTTATAACCGATACCGATCTGGAAGGTTGAATTGTGTACATCGACATCTTTATAGACATCACTCAAACCGTACACGTATCGGCCGGTTGCTAACATGCCAAAATTAGTCTGGAATGTCAACCCTCCGGCAAGACCAAAGTCGATTGATTCAGCGTCGTCGAGCGGAAAGTCGCCGCTATCTGAATTGGGATTCAGGTCAAGCTCTTCGTTTATAAGGAAGCTCAATTGCGGTCCGGCTTCAAGGCTCAAGCCTTCGGTAAGGTAAAATTTCGCCAAGACCGGAACATCGATATAGTCCAGCTGAAGCTCGGCTTTGTCACCGTCGCTGCCTTCATAGTCAAAGTCGAATCCTTTGCCCGAGTACATTGCCTCGGCCTGAACCGAGAACATGTCAGATACCGGAACCTCGACCAATGCACCTACATGGAAACTCGTACGTGAATCCGGGCTGTCAATATCATCACCGTTTACCGTGGCGAAGTTGACACCACCTTTTACGCCGAAACTTACAGACTTATCTTCTGTATTATCGGCCTCTGCCTGTGCATTTGCCGTCAGGGCTGATGCGAATACTATAGCTGTTGCAAAAATTTTTAAAGATTTCATCGTTTTTTTATTTTAAGTTAGTACCCCAAAATTAGGTTGAACGCTTAAGATATGTCTTACACTTTTTGCCGTTTGCTTTACAGGATTTTATGAACAATTGGTCGTCATACATCAAAAATTTCCAGTCATACCTGAGGATTGAAAGGGGTTTGAGCGCACATACAGTTGCAAACTATACCTTTGATATTGAGCGGTTTTGCCGATTTTTGGGAGATAATCAAATCGATGTTTCGCCGCTTAAAGTGACCGATGAAACCCTGCAGCAATTTATTTATACGGTTTCTTCCGAGCTCAATGCCCGATCGCAGGCGCGCATCATTTCTGGACTGAAAAGCTTTTTTACCTGGTTGATTTTTGAGGATTATCGGCAGGATAATCCGATGGCACTTATTGAAACGCCCAAAACCGGCAGAAAGCTTCCCGACACTTTATCGGTGAGCGATATTGATCGGATGATTGCCGCGATCGACCTTTCGGCCCCTGAAGGCGAACGCAACCGTGCGATGCTCGAGACTTTGTATGGTTGCGGGCTTCGCGTGTCGGAATTGGTTGCATTGAAAATTTCCGATCTGTTTTTTGACGAAGGCTTCATCAAAGTAACGGGAAAGGGAGACAAACAGCGTTTCGTCCCGATCGGGCCGCAAACAATGCGTTTTATTGATTTTTACCGTTCGGGTGTGAGAAATCACCTCGCAATCCAAAAAGGATTTGAAGACACGTTATTCCTCAACCGCCGCGGCCGTCAGCTCACGCGCGCTATGGTTTTTACTATCATTAAGGATTTGGCCAGGAAAATCAAGCTCGAAAAGAACATCAGCCCACACACTTTGCGGCATTCATTTGCGACCCATTTATTGGAAAACGGCGCCGATCTTCGGTCAATCCAACTCATGCTCGGCCATGAATCGATTACCACTACGGAGATTTACGTGCATCTGGATAGGAAATTTTTGACTCAGGTGATGGAGAGTTTTCACCCGAGAAAGTAGCTAAGACCGCTTCGCTGAAAGACCGCTTCGCTGAAAGACCGCTTCGCTGAAGGACCGCTTCGCTGAAGGACCGCTTCGCTGAAGGAATGCTTCGCTGAAGGAGTGCTTCGCTGAAGGACAGCTTCGCTGAAAGACCGCTCCGCTGAAGGAGCGCTTCGCTGAAAGACCGAAGACCTTTAATGCAAGATCAAAATAAAAAAATCCGGATATTACTCCGGATCCTTATTGTATAGTCTTCTTGCTTCTTGCAGCGCAGCGGTCTTGCTTCTTGCTTCTATTTCGCAATATTCACCGCTCTTGTTTCCCTTATCACCGTAACCTTGACCTGGCCCGGATAAGTCATCTCAGTCTGGATTTTCTGCGAAATTTCAAATGACATGTTGGCGGCGTTCTCGTCGTTTACTTTTTCGCTTTCGACGATGACGCGCAATTCGCGTCCGGCCTGGATGGCGTAAGCATTCTTGACGCCACTGAATCCAAAGGCGATGTCTTCAAGGTCTTTCAAACGCTGGATGTAAGAATCCAAAACCTGACGGCGCGCGCCCGGCCTTGCGCCTGAAATCGCGTCGCAAACCTGGACGATCGGCGAAATCAACGATTTCATCTCGATCTCGTCGTGGTGCGCGCCGATCGCGTTGCAGACTTCTTCTTTTTCACCGTATTTCTCGGCCCATTGCATACCCAAAAGCGCGTGTGGCAAATCACTTTCGGTATCGGGCACTTTTCCGATATCGTGCAGCAATCCGGCCCGTTTGGCCAGTTTGACGTTCAAGCCCAATTCTGCTGCCATAATTCCGCAAAGTTTCGATACTTCACGTGAGTGCTGCAAAAGGTTTTGCCCGTATGACGAGCGGTACTTCATGCGACCGACGATTCTGATCAATTCCGGGTGCAGTCCGTGGATGCCCAGATCGATCACGGTTCGCTTACCGACTTCGGCAATCTCGTCCTCGATTTGTTTGGTGGTTTTGGCAACGACTTCCTCGATGCGCGCCGGGTGGATTCGGCCGTCAGTCACCAGTTTGTGCAGTGACAAGCGGGCGATCTCGCGGCGTACCGGATCAAAACAAGAAAGGATAATGGCTTCAGGCGTGTCGTCAACGATGATTTCAACGCCGGTCGCTGCTTCAATCGCGCGGATGTTACGTCCTTCGCGACCGATGATGCGACCTTTGACGTCGTCGGATTCAATATTGAAGACAGAAACGCAATTCTCGACCGCTTCTTCGGTGCCAACGCGCTGAATGGTGTTGATGATGACTTTCTTCGCTTCTTGTTGCGCCGTCATTTTGGCTTCTTCCAAAGTGTCCTGGATATAAGACATTGCCTTGGTTTTCGCTTCGGCTTTAAGGCCTTCGACGAGCTGGTCGCGCGCATCTTCGGCAGACAATCCCGAAATCACTTCAAGCTGTTCGAGCTGGCTTTTGTGCATGCGCTCAACCTCTTGGTGCTTGCGGTCGAGCACTTCGATTTTTGCGTTGTATTCCTGTGTTTTCGCTTCAAATTCGTCACCGGCTTTTTTTGCGCGGGCCAATTCCGAAGACACTTGGGATTCTTTGTCGCGCGTGCGTTTTTCGATTTCGGCTACTTTTTTATCGCGGGCCAGAATCACTTGTTCGTGTTCGGCTTTCATTTCGATAAATTTTTCTTTTGCCTGGAGAATTTTTGCCTGTTTGGTGTTTTCGGCCTCAAGGTTGGCCTCTTTAATGATCGAAGCCGCCTCTTTTTTGGCGTTCTTGATCAAACTGGAAACGTTGTTTTTTTCGAGGTATTTGGCGACGCCGAACCCGACAGCCGCGCCAACGATTCCGATGATGATTATAAGTAAAGTGTTATCCATTGGTTTGTTAGGGTTTATATAAGAACTTGTTGGCCATTGGCCGTAAAAAATAAAAAAAGCCTACATCAGTAAGATTCTATAAACTCGTAAAGACAAGTTTTGAGCTAACTCACTGTTCAAGTATCTGCGCGAAATCGGCAGCTCGCTTTAGTAGTGATGATTCGCTCATTCTAATTTGTTAGTGTTGAGTTTATCAAATAAGGACTAATGTAGGCAGTACTGTTTGTAAAAGAACGTTTTTATCTTTCGAGATGTTGTGCCAAAAGATCATTGATTTTATTGAGCTGCGCGATGGTGTCAGTGCCGTCGATGGCGTTGTCTATCTGTTTTTGCTCAACCTGCGAAGCGAACTGCAATGCGCACATCGCCAAAACATCCTGTTTGTCGCGAACGGCATAATTTTCCTCGAATTGCTTAATCATCGCATCGATTTTTTTTGCGGCGCTTCTCAGGCCTTCTTCCTGCGCCATGTCTACCGTCAGCGGGTAGACGCGGTCGGCTATCGATATTTTGATTTTCAGCTTTTCGCTCATATTAATCTGCCAGTTGCGCGATACAATGATCGATGTCGCGGATCAATGAATTTATTTTAAGCTTTGTATCTCTTTTATTTTCCTCACTGCCTAGTAATGCGTTGGCCGTCTTCAGGGTTTCGTACGCCGATTTCATCGCGGCAAGCTCGCCGGCCTGCGTTTTTGCGCTGTTTTCAGACGACGCCAATTCCTGTTTCAATCCAACGATTTGGTTCTCAAGCCTGTCGATTTTCGCGATCAGCTTTTGGACCCTGCTTTCCAGAGTATCAATTATTGCGGCAATCTCACTCATTTCCGGCTTTGGTCATTACTTAAGTTTACAAATTTAATATTCCTATCCAATTAAGGCAATTTTTTGTCTGAAAATTTCGCCTGTTGATTTTGAAAACGATAACAAACTATAACAATAAATTGGCAATTCCTGCGGTTATACCACATGCGGCAATTGAATTGGATTTTCTATTTTTGAAAAAAACGCCATATGAGATTTATTTTAAGCCTGATTTTCGTGCCGCTTACTTTTTTTGCCCAGGATTACCCAAAAGACTATTTCAGGCGTCCGCTTGACATTCCGCTGCAATTGGCCGGCAACTTTGGTGAGTTGCGCAACAACCATTTCCACGCGGGTTTTGATTTCAGGACCCAACAAAAAGAAGGATTTAATGTTTATGCCGCTGCCGACGGTTATGTTTCACGGATCAAATATTCGGCATACGGCTACGGCAAGGCGATCTACATCACACACCCGAACGGTTATACCACGCTTTACGGGCATTTGCAGAATGCGGTAGGGCCGATTGCCCAATATATAAAAGATTATCAGTATAAAAATCAGGTTTCGGAATTCGATTATTTTCCGAAACCCGAAGAATTGCCAATCAAAAAAGGCCAGGTGATCGCGCTTTCGGGCAATACCGGCGGTTCTGAAGGCCCGCATTTGCACTTCGAATTTCGCGACAGCAAGACCGAGAAAATCATCAATCCGTACTATTTTGGATTCATCGATGAGTTACCCGATGCCAAAAAGCCCGTCATTACAAGCCTGATGGTGTATCCGATCGATGAGAATTCGGTCGCCAACAAATCAGCGCAACCCACAATGCTTGATTTGAAAAAGCTCGCCGACGGCAGTTATCTTGCCGAGAAAGTGTCTGCTAAAGGCAGGATCGGTTTCGGAATCGCCGGCTATGATTCAGACAGTAACACGAATAACCCGAACGGCATTTACCAGGTCAATTCTTTTTTAAACGGCAATCCGTCATTTGGCTACACATTTTCGACATTCCATTTTGATGAAACGCGATATGTCAATGCACTGATCGATTATCCGCGGTACAAATCAACATCGCAGCGCATCCAGAAATTGTTCATGAAAAACAAATATGATTTCAGCCTGATCCGCACTGACGCCAACAACGGCATCGTAAGCGTTGAGCCGAATGTCGCCAATGTCTACCGGGTTGAAGCGTCCGATTTTAACGGCAACAAAAGCACAATTTCTATCCCGATCGAATATTCTGACGCTGCGCCTATTACGCCGGCTGCCATCAATAAAACGCCGTATTTCCTCGATGTCGACAAAGACCATCGCTACGAGCAAGGCGATTATTCGTTTGAAATTCCGGCCGGCACTTTTTATGAGGATTTTTACCTTGACTTTGACCTAGAAGGCAGTTTTCTCAATATCAAGAACAAAAACATCCCGGTCCATTCGGCTTTTACGATAGCCAAAAAAGACACTTCGGTGCCGGCTGATGACCGCGAAAAGACTTTTATAGCCACGTTTACCGGCGCTTCAGACAAGCCATCGTTTAACTTTACATGGTATAAGGACGGCGCGTTCCAAACAAAAGTCAAGGCGCTTGGCAAATTCGGGCTGGCGAAAGACACTATGGCGCCGAAGATTTCTGTCCCGAAAAACGTATCGGGCAAATGGATTTCAAAGCAGCGTTACCTGACGGTTTACATGCGCGATGATTTATCGGGAATCAAAAAATACGATGCCTATCTCAACGGCAAATGGATTTTGATGGAGTACGATTACAAAAAGGCAAGATTGACGCATGACTTCAACGATGGCGTTGTGGCAAACGGCCGCAATGAATTAAAAGTGGTCGTCACAGATAATGTAGGAAATTCTGCTATCTTTGAAACGTATTTTTTCAGAAACCAGTAATCACTTAAAAAAGACTGTTTGGAAACCCGGAAAATAATCCCTTCAATACTTTTTTTCCTTTTGTGTTTTTCGGCGTTTGCCCAGACGGCACGTATGAAAGGCATTATCCTCGACGAATCGAACCAGCCAATTCCTTCGGTAAATGTAACTGCTGCCGGGAATGTCACAACTACCAATGCGAACGGTTTTTACGCGATAACGGTTCCGGCAAACAAAGAAATTACGGTTGTATTCACGCATGTCACGCTAAAAAAGTCGACGGTTAAAATCACGCTCAAACCAAATGAAGATTACGAATTCAATGTCGTGATGACCAATGCCGAACAGCTCGGCGAAGTCGTCGTTTCAAACGGTGTGAGGAAAAGGGTAGAAGGCATCACTGTGATTGCGCCCGAGGTCATTCGGAAAATTCCCGGAGCCAACGCCGGGGTCGAAAACATCATCAAAACACTTCCCGGTGCGTCGAGCAACTCAGATTTGAGTACGGCTTACGCGGTGCGCGGCGGAAATTACGATGAAAACCTTGTCTATGTAAACGAAGTCGAAGTATATCGTCCGTTTTTGATCCGCTCCGGGCAACAGGAAGGCTTGAGTTTCACCAATACTGATTTGGTCCAAAATGTAGATTTCTCGGCAGGCGGTTTTCAGGCAAAGTACGGCGATAAGCTCTCGTCTGTACTGGATATCATGTATCGCAGGCCGACGCGTTTCGGTGCTTCGGCCGAGGCGAGTTTCCTCGGTGGTTCGGCATCGCTCGACCTGGTATCAAAGAATCAAAAATGGACCGGTATCGGCGGTTTTCGTTACCGTGACAACAGTTTGCTTGTCAACAGCCAGGAAACTTCGACGAATTTCCGTCCGCGGTTTCTCGACTTCCAGACCAACATTACGTATACGCCATCGACGCGCTGGCAATGGAGTTTCCTCGGAAACGTTTCAGAAAACAGATACAATTATCAGCCGCTCACGCGCCAGACCAACTTCGGTACGATTGACGAACCGATTGCGCTTTCGGTCTATTACGAAGGTCAGGAAAAAGACCGCTATACGACGGTTTTCGGGGCAATGAAGTCTGTTTTTGAGGCCAACGAAAACAATACTTTCAAGTTTATATTATCGGGTTATCACACGCTCGAGCAGGAATATTTTGACATTTATGCGGGTTATTTTCTCGGCGAAGTCGATGCAAACATCGGTTCGGAAACCTTTGGCGACGTGACTTTCAACCGCGCAATCGGCACGCAGCTCAATCACGCCAGGAATGACCTCGACGCCTTGATCGTCAACGCCGAAGTGAAAGGTTTCCACAAATTGAAAAAAGAATCGGAAATAGAATGGGGCGTAAAGTTCACCCGCGAAGATATCCGCGACCGAATCGTTGAATGGGAAGTGATCGACTCGGCAGGTTTTTCGATCAATCCACCAATCATTGATTTGCCGCGTAACGACCAGCCATACAACCCGTATATCGGGCCGCTCGTCCCATATCAGAACGTCCGCGCGCGCAACAACGCAACAATCGACCGGTATTCAGGTTATGTGCAATGGAATAAAAGAGCAACCTGGGGCGCGCATCAAATTTGGGTCAATGCAGGCATACGTTCTCATTCATGGCTGGTTTCGGGCGATGATATCGATGGAAAAATGCAAACGACTTTCAGTCCGCGCGCTCAATTTGCGATCAAGCCTGACTGGGATGCCGACATGGTTTTCAGGCTTTCGGGCGGAATGTACCATCAACCGCCGTCGTAT
>JAEWLD010000209.1 GCA_023393485.1 Bacteroidota bacterium | reverse complement strand
CTGGCTTCAATTTCTTCGAGTGACAACTTCCGCTTTAAAACGCCTTCATTTTTCTTTCGGGCGCGCTTGTATTGGTCGCGGTATTTTTTGGTGAGATCATTGACGTAATCCGGCTCGGCGCGCCAATGGCCGGGAATCTCCAATACCATGTTGGGCTGCGTGCTGAATTTGTAATATGAGCCAAACAATTCGAAGGAGAAACCATCGGTCTGGTCTTCGGGAAAGTCCTTCCAGATCGTCAAATGCGTTTTGACCCGCTGTTGTGCTTTTTGTTTTTTGATTTCGGAAACCGCTGCATCAATCGCCGACAGCCCGGAAGGATGGTCTACATTCGATGCAAACCTGAGCGTATTCTGGCCGGTAAGCATGTTGTTGCCCACAATCAGGATATGGGCGGTGAAGCGCCTGAATACAAAATCACGGATTCTGCGTTTTAGGCAATGATCGCGTTCGCCAAAAGAGCCGACATCGCTCAAATCAAGAAACTGCGAGATTGCAATTCCGACTAAAACATCTTCATCAAATACGGCGATGAAAAAGCAATCCATATTTTCAGGCGCCGAAATCTCAAGCACTTTCAAGTAGGCAGTCGAAAGGAAAATATTGCCGGCCGCGATGTCATTCCACGCGTCGGGAAGCGCCGACACCGACGTGAAAACTTTAAAATGTAGCGGTTGGCCCAAATGGTTTTTTGTTATTCCGGCGGACCGGTAGCCAAATGTACGAATAAGGCGATATAAAAGCCCCGCGTTAACAGGGCTTTAAGTTTGTTTTGGTGAGTTAAACCCAGCCGCAGACGATGCCGCCCATAATCATACAGGCAACAACCCAAAATCCGCCAGCCACGAGTGTATATCTCCAACTTCTTCTCTCATACAATGCGCCGACGCCAATAACAGGAAGCGCGAAAAACAGTCCTGCCATAAAACCGTGGAGCGCACCGTGCTTGAACGTGCGGAATGCCGTTCCGTAATCGGCCATAAAAGCTTCATATGATGGTTTCGCCAAAGCAGGATCGCCGCCAACCATTCCCAGTGCGCCGAATTGGTGAATAGTGAGCATTTGCAAAATGAAAGCGATCAAAAACGAATAAACCAGTGTCATGATCAGCATTACCGCCATGTTTGCTCCTCTGGCTTTTTCTTCGGTCATGCCGGTTTCGCGCATCCAGATACCGCCGAAAACTTTCGGATTGTACCAAATAAAGCCCAGGACCAGTGCAGACAATGCCGCTACAAGGCAATGAAGAAGTAGTTGTCCCATTTCCATAATTTGTTAAGTTTTAAGGTTATACCCAAAATTAATTTGATTTTGAGGGAAAATTTGGACAAGCATTCAAAGGTTATCCACATTTATATTAACAGCCACCGGTTATTTTCGTAAGAATATTACCTGTTTTTTTTGCTAAATTATGTAGTTCATCGATTTTATTTGCAGATAATCGATAATGTACATACGTTTGACTCGTCGAATCACACAAAAAACCAAATCACCATGAAAAACATTACTACCTTAATTTTCGCGCTCGGAATGACCGTCTCGGCTTTGGCCAGCGTGTCACCGGCAGAAAAAAACGCATTGGTTAAGCTGTATAACAATACCAACGGCGCCGCATGGACCAACAAATGGGACATCAAAGCACCGGTTGAAAAATGGTACGGCGTAAAAGTACTCAACGACAAAGTGGTGGGCATCGACTTGTCGAACAACAACCTTACAGGCGAGTTGCCAAAAGAAATCGGCAATCTGACGAGCCTGCAATCTTTGAATTTATTCCGCAACAATATTTCGGGGAAGCTTCCGGCATCAATCGGGAATCTGAAATTCCTCAAAACAATGAACCTAGGTTTCAATAAACTGACCGGCCCGATCCCGTCGGCGGTCGGAAACATGGTTTCGTTGCAGTCGTTGGAATTGTACATGAACCGTTTGAACGGAACTTTGCCTGAAGAAATCGGCAATCTTGCTTCATTGCAGACCTTGTCATTGTTCAACAATGAAATCGAGGGCGAAATTCCATCGTCATTTTACAACCTCAAAAACCTCAAGGTACTTTTGCTGAGCAGCAACAAACTTTCAGGCAAGTTGAGCATCGATATCGATAAAATGGCGTCGCTTGAAAACTTAAGCTTGTTCGAAAACAACATGGTCGGCCAGGTGCCGTTCAGCCTTGAAAAGCTTAAAAACCTCAAAGAAATGAACATTTCATACAACAAATTCAACGGTCTTGTTTCGCGTAATCTCGCGCAGCTTGATATGATGAACATGACAATGATCAATGACAAAGGCGTGGCAACTGCTTTGCAAGTTGAGTCGAACACCCGCAGCACTTCGGCGCTCGCGGCAGAAGACGAGTAGTTTTTTCATAAATAAATCAAATTGGAGGAATTAGCCTCGCCGTAATGGTGAGGCTTTTTTTTTGGATTTGCACCTATGGGTTGCCACGGATTCTGGGATCGCCCCTCGGTGCCCGGCATCCAAACCTTCAACATTCGTGAAAATTTTTCCAAAAAACTCCCGCAATTCTGTAAATAGGTTTAGGCTTTTCATAACATTTTCGGGGTTTCGAATCGGTAACTTAGTGATTCTAAAACAATTGCTATGATTGAGCAAATCCAAAATCTGCCGCCAAGCATGGTTGGCTTCCGCGCTTCAGGTGAAGTTACCAAGGAAGACTTTGAGCCGGTGTTTGACGCGGTACAAAAATCGGTCGAGAAGACAGGCAAGCTTAACTATTTGTTATTTCTCGACAATTCACCGTCAGATTTCACCCTTGGCGCATGGCTGCAAGATGCGCTTCTGGGCATCAGGAACATCACAAAATGGAACCGCGCGGCCATTGTTACCGATTCGGACGCCGTGATCAAATTCACCGATGCCTTCAGTCTGCTGATGCCGGGCGAATTCAAGGGTTTTCACAAGGCCGATATGCCCAAAGCCGTAGATTGGGTTTCAGAAATATTCGACGAACCAACTAAATAAATACAATGGGAAATTTCAAAGACAACCATAAAGAAGAAACGGTCACAAAACTAAAAGAGTTGGCCGAAAGCATAGATATTTGCATGTTTTGTACAAAGCTCGACCAATTGCCTGTCACCGCGCGGCCGATGAGCTGCAACCAGGTTGATGACGCTGGCAATTTGTGGTTTATAAGCAATGCTCGAAGCAACAAGAATTTCGAGATTAAGCAGGACGACAAAGTTCAATTATTCTTTTCGAAAATCGCCGACAACCATTATCTATCCGTTTTTGGGCACGCGAATGTTTATACGGATAAAAGCCATATTGAAGAACACTGGGTGCCGATGGCCAAAGCTTGGTTTGAAGACGGCAAGGATGATCCGGATGTAACAATCATCCGCGTTGCGCCGACCGATGCCTATTATTGGGATACAAAAGACGGAAAAGCGGTTGCGTTTCTAAAATGGGCGGCAAATGCAATTGGAATCGGAACAGACGACGGCGGTGTCGAAGGCCGGATCCGCGTATAATTCTATAACATTTCAAATAATAAGTGTAAGGCGTTTCCGTTTATTATTGGCGAAATTTAAGTGTAATCAAAATAGGACCAAAGTGAAAACGCCAAGAAAAATCAATGCAAAACGCCTGTCTAAGTTCGAAAGGGAATTTTATCACCAATTGTGGAAAAAACGCAAATCAATCAAAGATTTGCAGATACGCAATCTACTTAGGACAAATATCCATTTGATGAAAAATCTCGACGTCGGCAGTTCGGTTTTGTTCTAAAAATAAAAAAGTCATGGAAAATAGAAATGGGCAAGGCAAAAATGAATGGCGTCAGCGCCACGAAGCCAGCCAGCGTGAAAAACAAAATGAATGGCACGACCATACCGATACGGAAAAATATCTGGATATGGAGCAACACGGGGTAAGTTTCACCGATGAAAGCCATCCAACAATGAACTCGGATTATCTCGAGTTTGACAACGAAGAGCATGAAAAATGGCGGATGATGTCCCAAAACAGCCGCAACGCCGACGCTTTCAGCCAGGATGATTACATCTTGCGCGACAACCTCGACCTCGATGAGGATCAAAATACCTCACTGTCTTCAGATGACAGGATTTAAATAGTTAAGTTAATTATTTGTTCACGCAGGAAGGATATCATTGTTCTTCCTGTTTTTTTATGGTCAGTTTTAAAATCAGCACAACGCCCGAAACCAGTGCCGAAAGCCCGTTGCACAACATGATTGGCCAATCATTCTTGGCAAAGCCGTAGATTGTCCACAAAGTCAGTCCGGTAAAAAGCAGCGTATAAGTCAGCGCGGAAATGTCCTTCACCGATCTGGTCCGAATGATTTTTATAGCTTGTGGCAGGCTTGCGGCCGTGGTCAGGACAGCCGCTATGATTCCGGTTGTGGCAATCCAATCCATTACAAAGCGGCGAGGGTTTTTTTGAGGTCAATCGCATTTTCGAAAAAACCGGCCCACAGATCGCCTTTTTTTTCAAGCCGCGCAGGAAGCGTTTTTATATTGAATCTTGAAAGGTCGAGCTTGTCATTGATTTCATCCCATTCAAGCGGCGTGCTGACTCCTGCGCCTTCACGCGGCCTGATTGAATAAATGCTTGCCATTGTTTTGCCTTTGCCGTTTTGCAGATAATCGAGATAGACCTTGCCTTCGCGGTTTTTAGGCAATCGTTCAAGGCTTGTAATCGCCGGCAATTCACTGTGGACCATTTGGCTGATCAAAAGTGAAAAGTCGCGCGTTTGTTCATACGTGTATTTCGGTAATACGGGAATGAAAACATGGATGCCTTTTCCGCCCGAAGTCTTGACATAGCCTTTTATTTTGAGTTTGTCGAGGATTTCCTTGACCTTTAGCGCGGTTTTGACGAGTTTTTTCATATCGGCCTTATTCGGGTCGAGGTCGAAAATGATATAGTCCGGATGATTGAGCGTCCTGACGCGGCTGCTCCACGGATTCAACTCAATGCAGCCAAGGTTTGCAAGATAAAGCAGCGTGTCTTTATCCTGGCACAAAAGCCATTCGAC
>JAEWLD010000274.1 GCA_023393485.1 Bacteroidota bacterium | reverse complement strand
CCAAGGCAAATCCCGCAACACAGATAAATAGCTTTTTTCCGGGATTGGTCTTTAACGGCAGAAATGCGAGCAGGCCGAGTGTAATCAGTGCGCCAACGCCCGGCGCGGCACGCAAAATGCCAAAGCCCATTTCATTGACATGCAGAATTTCTTTTTGATAAACAGGCAATAGCGCAACCGCCCCGCCGAACAGCACCGAAAACATGTCAAGACATTGTGCGCCGAGCAGCGCCGGGGTTTTCCAGACGAATTTCAATCCTTCGGTGACGCTTTTCAGGACCGGTTCTTTTTCTTTTTTGAGAATGGGCTTGACGCCAATCGCCAAAAGCGGAATCAGTAAAACCGACATCAAAACAACAACGGAAAGCAGCCCGTAATGGATACCGACCAACGCAATCAGAAAACCGCCGGCCAGCGGCCCGATCACCGCGCCGAATTGCCATGCCATACTGCTCCAGCTTGTCGCGTTCGGATAGTGTTTTCTGGGAACGACAAGGCCAAACAGCGCAAACATCGATGGGCTGTAAAACGCGCGCAAAACCCCGCCAATAAAGACAAATAGATAAATGACGCACAGAAGCGTTTTAAATTCAAGCACTTTTGTCATCTGTGGCAAAGACAGTGCGAACAATCCGGCGCCAACAACGAGATAGCCGAGAATGCACCACAAAACCATTTTGCGTTTTTCATTCTGGTCTACTACATGGCCCGAGAAAAATGAACATGCAATTGCGGGAATGACTTCAGCGAGCCCAACAAAACCGAGCGCCAATTTGTCGGATGTCACATGGTAAACCCAATAGTAAATAATCGTCGATTGCAGGTTGAGCCCGAAGATGAGCCCGAACCGAACTGTCAAATAATAATTGAATTCACGGATTTTCAGCGACGGATTTTTTCCGAAAAAGCCTTTGGTGATTGATTCCTGTTCTTCAGCTTCGGTCATAATGCAATGGTAACGCACGGTAAATTTACACGTTTGACAGTGATAAATCTTTATAAAATATCCATTAGAAATCGCGTATTTTTACGGCCATGGCTGATTATTTCCTCGACCGGCGTTATGTTGCGCTCGCCTACGACCGCGACGATCTGAACCTCAAGGAGTTTGAAGGCTGCTTTTTTGAGCGTTGTGACTTTTCGGACTGTAATTTCATCGGTGTGACTTTCATCGATTGCAATTTCAAAGACTGCACATTTACCGGAGCCCGAATCAATCACGTGGCTTTCAGGACGGTCAATTTTGAAAATTGCCTGATGCAGGACATCAATTTCGCGATGACCGATAAGTTGATTTTCGAAATGCATTTTCACCGTTGCGTGCTCGATTTTTCAAAATTTTACACACTTAAACTCAAACGAATTTCGTTTATTGATTGCTGCATGATCGCCGTCGATTTTATGAAAGCCGATTTAACCGAGGCAATTTTTGACCGATGTGATTTGTACAAAGCGGTTTTCAGCAACACGGTTCTGGAAAAAGCCGATTTCAGGACGAGCATGAATTTCTCGATCGATCCGGAAAAAAACAAAATCAGGCGCGCGATGTTTTCGTGTGACAATGTTAAAGGGTTGCTTGATCGATATGGAATCGTCGTGAATTAGCGCAGATTTTTTTCCATCACATAATCTTCCTGGAAAAAACCATTGCCGATCGGAACATTTTCTTCTTTAACGATTTTAAAACCCAAATGTTCGTAAAATGACTGCGCCTTGTTGAAGCGATTGACGTTGAGGGTGAGTTTCGCTGCGCCGTGTTTCCGGGCTTCTGTCTCGATGGCTTCAATCAGTTTCCTGCCGACGCCTTTGCCCTGGGTTTCGGGCAAAACGTAGATTTTTGGAATCTTTGTCGTGAAATTTTGCGGATGGTCATGGACGTACGACGCAAATCCGAGCGTCTGGTCGGCTTCTTTCGCCAAAATAAAATGATGGCCATTTTGACTGTTGCCATTAAGCACTTCGATCGAATAAAAGCGGTCGAGCATGTACGAAAGCTGCTCATTTGTCAAAATTTCAGAATAGGTCACCGGCCAAGTTTTGTGCGCGATGTCCTGGATGATGTTCAGTTCGTTTGGTAAGGCTTCTTTAATCGAAATCATGGTCGTTGGTCGCTGGATGTCGTCAGTTAGCCGTGAATTGTTTCATTTTTTCCATACCTGGCGATGACCGACGCTTCGAAATCAAGCCATTCGCGCCAACGCTTTTCAACGTCGATGCTGCCTCCATATTTGCGCGCGTAAGTGATAAAAGTCGTGTAGTGGCCAGCCTCGCTTTCCATCAATTCCCGATAGAATGAAGCAAGTTCTTCATCCTGGATATTTTCCGACAGGACTTTGAAGCGTTCACAGCTGCGCGCTTCGATCATGGCCGAAAACAATAACCTTTCAACCAATCCGGATTCGCGGCTTCCGGTTGAATTTTGCCGCATGTATTGCGCAAGTTCACCGACATATTCGTCCTTTCGTTCGCGCCCGAGTTTGAGTCCGCGTTTCTGGATGATTTCATGTACGCGCTGAAAATGCTCGAGTTCTTCCTGCGCCAGCGCCAGCATTTCGGTCACCAAATCCGGATATTCGTTGTTGACCGTGACCAGTGTAATGGCGTTGGTCGCGGCTTTTTGCTCGCACCATGCATGGTCGGTCAGGATTTCCTCAATATTTTTTTCAACGATGTTGACCCAGCGCGGATCGGTCGGCAATTGTAAGCGAAACGTGGACATAGTCAGATTTTAAACACAAAAATACGAAAATATTTATCCGCCTTTGACGCGATTCTTCTCGGCATCGGCGCCGGTTGCATCATATTGGTTTTTTGGCTGGAACGATTTGCCGAAGCTATAGGTAAAGGTCAGTGCGACGTTTCTCGTGTCACCTTTATTGATCCAATTCGCATCGGTCAATTGCAGATTGTTGATTGTTCCCGTATTGATGTTGCCATAAAATATATCATTGCCCGTAAGTCTTATTGTGCCTTGGCCTTTGAGGATTTTCTTTGCGATGCCGACGTTGACCGCGCCGCGCGAACCCAGAATGAACTGCGTCGAGACAATATCGGTATGGTAAAATCCGCTGAGTTCCGCAGACCAATCCTTGCTGAACTTAAATTGATTGTTGATGTTGAAATAAGTCCATGTTCCCGACGAATTCAAAGTTTCAGTGTACAAACGGCTTTCAAATTTAGAATGCGTCACTTCAAGATAAGCCGTTGTCGTGAGCCATTTCGCAAACGGGATTTGCGCATTGGTCTGCCAGCTGTAATTATAGCTCTTGCCGATATTTCCCGGTCGGCTGTAATAAATGCCATCGTTGATTTCAATTGTTTCGGCAATGTCGTCCTTTGAATAACCATAGGCCAATGTGGTCGAGAAAAAGCCTTTATAACGGTATGACAACTCAAAGTTGTGAGAAA
>JAEWLD010000253.1 GCA_023393485.1 Bacteroidota bacterium | reverse complement strand
GGATATAGGTGTTCATGATATTCGGAACCGTATACCGGCCGCTGTAACCTTCTTCCTTTGTATCGAACTCTTTTTCGTAGTGAAGGTTTACCGTATGTCCGAGTCCGATGAAATTGCGTTCGGTGAGTTCAAAATCGCCGTGGCTGCCCGAGCCCGAGAAATCCGGAATCAGGCTCCAGGAATCGAGTTCCGTAATTTGGATGTCTACCGAATCCGATTTTCGCGAAATCATCACCGGCCTGATCACGACTGCCCTTACGAACCTTTGTTGCCTGACAAGACGTTCGGATTCTTTGACCAATAGTGAATCGAACGGCTGGTTGCGCTTTATCAATACCAGGTTTTTGATTGTAAACGCCTTTGATTTGATGTGTGCGCCATTGCCGACTTTTGAAAAATAATTTTTCGGTTTCATGGTTGTGTCGCGCACGGAATGCCCGAAAGGATCGAGCGTTGTCACATTGATATGACGTATGATTTTGCCTTCGTATTGGCTGTAGTTGATTTTTGGAACCTTGCGCCGCGTTCGCCTGGCATTTTTCTTTTGCGCTGCTATCGGTTCGAAAATCAGTCCGTGAAGCCATTTTGTAAAGCCGCGTTTTTGCGAATAGTCCTGGATTTTCTTGTAGACCCGCGCCGTATCTTTCGGTTTTTCGGTGGGTTTGACCTGCGAATAACCGAGCTGATGACAGCAAATCAAAAGCAAGACGATAAGAATCCGTTTAGACATGAGACGCGCGGCTATAGCGAAATCAAAAATAGGAAATTTCGTTCCGCATTGCCCAAAATTGGGTGAAGTTTAAATGGCTAGCGCGTACTGAAATAGCTGTTGATGAATTCGAGCTTTTCGCTTTCGGTGACTTGATCGCCGTGGCTTTCGTCAATCTGTACCGCGCGCACGCTGTGGTCTTTAAAAAGTTTCTTGATCTCGCTCTTAACCGAAGCCGGGCCGCAAAGCGATACCTTGTCAAAATCGCGGATCATTTCAAAAATACGTTTCAGGAAACGCTGTTTGCGATGTCGCGATTTGGGTTTTACGATGTTGTGTTCGGGTCCGACGTCATCGGCGTGGATAATCGTAATAAGGTGTTCATCGTATTTTTCTTCGAGCAGGTACGCAACATCTTCATCGAGGCACACGCCAATTTCATACTTGTGTAACATAACCCTGCCTATTTAAGCCTTGAAGGCATAATTTTCCAGTTTTAGCTTGAAAATTTTCGTCTCGCGCAACTTTTGGGTGCGTTGGTATTTTTCCATAACCAAACGCGCCATCAAATAGCTTACGGTCGATTCCGCGCCTTGATTGAGATTGACCGTTTTTTCTTCCAATCCATCAAAGCATCCGCCGGTACACGGATTGTAAATGATCTGGTTTAGGTGGTTTCGGCCCAAAAACCATTCAAAGGCGTTTTCCATTTTGGTGTGATAGCCTTCTTCCTTAAATACGCCGTAAAAATGGTGAAGTGCCAAAATCGTGTAAGCCACATCGATCGGCTGTTCGCCAAAATGGTTTCTTTCGCCGCCACGCACGTACCAGTTGCGGTTTGAAATGACCTTGATATCGCCGCTGTTGTTGAAAGTTTCAGACAACAGAAAATCGAAAGTCTTCTTGGCGACTTCGCAATAGGTCTCTTCTTTTGTGTCGAGATACGCCATCAGCAATGCCTCGGGAAGTACGCTGTTGGCATACGTAAGGTAACTTTCAAACCATTGCCAATCCGGCGTGGCTTCGTGCAGATACATTTGCGTAAGTCGGTCGGCGAGTTTTCGGATCAGCAGCCGGACCGCTTTTGAATCGTTATACTGGTTGTAATGATACAATCCTTTGATGATAAAGGCCATTGCCCGCGGCGAGTAGATATGCTCGATATTGATCAACGTCTTTTCAAGAATCATTTCGGCTTTTTGGGTAATGGCCGACGGCAAAATCTGCGACATCGACACCACATAACCGAGCGCCCAAATGGCACGGCCGTTCGAATCTTCGAGATTGCAATTGAGATTATCGGTCGTGAATACCTTTTTGTCGTCGACGTAATTCAGGAATGTGCCGTCGCCCTGTTGGCAGAAATTGATGAAATCGAGGTAAGTTCCAATCAACTGCAAATCGCGTTTGTCACGTGACAAATCATAATGCTGGCACATTGCAATCAGCGCGCGCGCATTGTCGTCGAGCGTGTAGCCGCTTTCGCGATCGGGCGTGTTGAGCTTTGCAAACTGGATCATTCCGAAATCGGTAGTCATTTTCTTGAAATGGCTGAGGTTGACTTCGGGATTTTTGTGCTGAAGCCTCAGCCTGCCAAGTTTTTCGAACAGCCGTGCATGTGCAATCGCAGCATTTTCCCACGACGTAGGAACAATTTTATGGAGCGCGTTGAGCCTGATCGTATTGCGCAGCTGAACGTCGAACAACAATTTGTTGACGGCCTGGGCCAATTGTTTTGAATCGCCGAAATCAATGATTACGCCCGAGTCGCCGCTGAGGAATTCCTTGGCATGCGGAATCGGAGTGGATACGATTGCGCAACCGCAGCTCGCCGCATAAGAGAATGTCCCGCTGACCGCCTGGTTTGGGTCTTTTGATGTAAACAGGTAAATATCGGTCAGTTGCAGGTATTCAAGAAGTTCGTCCAGGCCGAGGTATTTATTGATGAACCGGACGTTGTTTTCAAGACCCAGATCGCGCACTTTCCGCTCGAGCATATCGCGGTAGCTCTCACCGTGTTGCTTGACGATTCCCGGATGCGTTTTGCCGAGTATCAGAAATAGCACATCGGGCTTTGTTTTGACGATATCGGCCATAGCGTCGAGTGTCGTCTCAATCGATTTGCCCGGCCCGAGCAAGCCGAAGGTCGATAACACTTTGCGGTTTCCGATGTTGTACTTTTGCTTCAATTCAGTTTTGTCGGCGTGCGGAACCAGATGCGTTCCGTGCGGAATGACTGAAATTTTGCCTGCCGGCACATTGTATTCGTTTTTTAGGATGTCGGCCGAGCGATCGGTCATGACGATGATCGAATCGGCCAGACGGGTGATGTCGTTGACATGCGCTTTGAACGCGGGGTCGGCATTAGGAAGCACAGTATGGAAAACAACGATTTTCTTTTTGTTGACTTCACTCAGAAAATCGATGAAGCATTCTTTGCAGTCGGCATAAAAACCGAATTCGTGCTGGATGACCAACATCTCAACTTTGTGATCGAGATTGACAATGTTGGCCAATGACTTGAACGCCGTCGGGTATTGCGTGTTGAGGATGTATTTTACGTCTTTCGGATATTGGTGCTGCTCGGTGTCGTTTTCGAGCGCACAGATTTTTATCTTGAATGAGTCTTCAAATTTGTGATTGAGCGCTTGGACCAAATCTTCGGAATAAGTGGCAATGCCACATTCCCTTGGCGGATAGGAAGTGATGAACAGGATTTGCGGCACTGATTTGCCGCTGCCTCTGGGTTGGCGGTTGTTCAACGCCGGCAGATACGGATTGTTGAGGAAAATTTTCTTTGAGGCTGGGGGCGTAACACTGTTTCTCATCGGAGAGCTCATTTTTATGGTTTGTATCGTAATAGTTCTTGTACCAGGTCTGTCAAACTCACGGACGCAACGGCTATCTGTTCATCTGCGGCGCCATAATAGATGTATAGCTTATCGCCGCGCGTGATTGTTCCGGTGGGAAAGCAGACATTGTTGATATAACCTTCCTGTTCCCAGCCGTATTCGGGTTCGAAAAGCGGGTAGGGCAGCCGCGCGATTTCCTTTCGCGGATCGTCGATATCCAATAACGCGGCACTTGCCACATAAATAAATCCTTCAATCGTATCCCGGACCGAATGATAAATCAGCAGCCAGCCGTGCTCGGTTTCAATCGGAGGGCAACCGCCACCGATATAACTGGTTTCATGATCGGCTTTTGGATCGAGCAAGATGTTGTCTTTGAAATTCAGGAAATACTCTTTCCAGAATTCGGGCGTAAGGTCTGAAATGTTATCGACCATCGTAAACTGGATTCCGGGCCTGATCCGATGCATGAAAGCCAATTTGCCATTGATACGCCTCGGAAAAAAAATCACATTTTTGTCCCAAAGAATCAGGCTGCACTGGTCAAACCTGAAATACTTAAGGTTTATTTTCCCGCTTTGCGTGACCCAATTCCTGAAATCCTTATAGTTGACCTCGGGTACAATCAGCCCGTGTTTTTCAAATTGTTTCAGATCTTTTGACGTCGCCAGCGAACCCATTGCCTGATAACCATCGTAAGACGTGTAACTCAAATAAAACGTGTCGTCGATTTTCACGATTCGGGGATCTTCAACGCCTTGGCTGTCATAATCATGTTCGGGAAATAATACCGGACGATCTAACCTTTCGGCGACCGTCATCGGGTCGCTGAGCCGGCAATAACCGATAGTTGAGTTGTTTCCCAATCTGACCGCGCGGTAAAACATATGGATTTCGCCATTATTTTCAATAACCGCAGGATTCAGAACGCCTTCGTTTTCAAATTCGCGTTCTGATTTCTCGAGCAAAACACCTTCTTTTTTTACCTGAACCATAGACAGTTGAAGTCAATTTCCATATTGGTAAATTTGACAATTCTGCCACCCGATAAGTTATAAAACTTATTTGAAAGTTTACATCTTTCGCAGGTCAGGGCGCATAAATACTGATGAAACATAAGATTAATACCGTTAATTTATGCACACCGAACGTTATTAACATTTCCGGCTGAGAAAACGGAGTCGGGTTATTTTTTCCTTGCGGCTTCCGCTTTTTTCGCGGCTTCCTCTTTTGCTTTGCGCTCGGCTTCCTCGCGTTTCTTTTTCTCGGCTTTTTCTTTTTTCTTGAAGTAACCCCTGAGCAGGAAG
>JAEWLD010000086.1 GCA_023393485.1 Bacteroidota bacterium | reverse complement strand
CAATACAAGGCTGCTGATCATTCCGGGCAAAAGCATCGGCAATATCTCTCTCGGGCAAAATGCCGACGGCCTTCAGTCCATTTTGGGTAAGCCCGATCTTTCCGACGCGGCGATGGGCAAAGCCTGGCTGACGTGGTTCAGCAAAGTGTCCGACACCGTAACGGGCAACGAACTCAACATTTACACGGAGTACAAAGATGATGACCTCACTGAAAAAGTCGTGCGTCAAATCCGGATTACTTCAAACGAGTTCACGACAGAAGGCGGCATCCGGACAGGAATGACACTCGACGATATCAGCCGCATCACGCGCGGAGAGTTGACGCTGATCGGCAAATTCGATACTTCAACGCCGAACCCGGTCAGCGTATATGACGTCGTCGGCGAAGGCATCGCCTTTGAAATCGAGAATGACAACAAATGTTCGGGAATCATCATCCATGAAAAAGGCCATAAGGTGTCGGAAGAATATATTACGTTTCACCCTGATATGATGCCGAATTGACAATTGATTTTTGATAAATGGAAATGAGGCGTGTCCAATCCAATAGGTTTCTTTATTGGAATCTCTCCAACTAAATTCAACCGTAGCAAATCTCTCGGAAGTCAAAAATGCGAAATTTTAGACAACCCAAATAATTGTCAATTGTCGATTATCAATTGTCAATTTTAAAAATTATATTTGCCGTATGGAGCAATTCGTAGTATCAGCCCGCAAATACCGTCCGCAGACCTTTAAAGATGTCGTCGGGCAGCAGGCCATTACCAATACGTTGCTCAACGCGATCGAGACCAATCATTTGGCGTCGGCATTGCTTTTTACCGGGCCGCGCGGCGTGGGCAAAACGACTTGTGCCAGGATTTTGGCGCGAAAAATCAACCAGCCAGGTTATGACGACCCGAACGAGGACTTTACATTCAATGTCTTCGAACTCGACGCGGCGTCAAACAATTCGGTCGACGATATTAGAAACCTGATCGATCAAGTAAGGATTCCGCCGCAAACCGGCCAATACAAAGTCTACATCATCGATGAGGTGCACATGCTTTCGGCGAGTGCGTTCAACGCATTTTTGAAGACGCTCGAAGAACCGCCAAAACACGCAATTTTCATCCTCGCCACGACCGAAAAACACAAAATCATCCCGACAATTCTGTCGCGCTGCCAGATTTTTGACTTCAAGCGGATCACGGTGAAAGACGCAAAGGAACATTTGGCCGAAGTGGCAAAAAGTCAGGGCGTCCGGTTTGAAGATGACGCACTTCACATCATTGCCCAAAAAGCCGACGGTGCGATGCGCGACGCGTTGTCGATTTTTGACCGCGTCGTGTCATATTGCGGCAATAACCTGACGCGCCAGGCCGTGACCGAAAACCTGAACGTCCTCGATTACGAAACCTACGTTCAGGTTACCGATTTGATTCTCGAGAATAAAATTCCGGAGTTGCTGATGGCTTACAACGATATTCTTGCAAGAGGTTTCGATGGGCATCATTTCATTGCCGGATTGGCCTCGCATTTCCGCGATTTACTCGTTGCCAGGACACCGTCGACCCTGGCGCTGCTCGAAGCCGGTGAAGCGGCGCAGAAAATGTACGGTATCCAGTCGCAAAAGGCCACACAGGAATTCCTGCTTCAGGGAATTGATCTGGCCAACGAATGCGATTTGCGTTACAAAGCCAGCCAAAATCAGCGATTGCTCGTTGAACTTTGCCTGATGCAATTAGCCTCCATCACTTACGATGGAGAAAAAAAAAAGTTGACGGGTTTATAATTCCTGCCAATTTCTTCTACGGCCGCGTGTTTGAAATGCCGGTCAAATCTCCTGAAATAGTCGAAAGTCAAAAGTCAAAAGTCGAGAGCGGAACGACTGGATCAATTGTATCTGAAGCAGCTGTAGTCGACGATGTCGAAATTGACGTCGCGATATCAGAACAAAATCAAGAAATCGACGTCACGGTTTCGGAGTCAAGCGACATACAAATTCCTGTAGCGAAGACCATTATCCAACAGCCCGAAGTTAAAGTATCGGCATTGTCACTTAAAAGCATCCGGGCCAAAAAAGAACTGGAACAGGCTACGAAAGCCAGCGCCAAGGAAGAAATCCATCTGCCGACCGAGGCTTTCAACGAAACCGACTTGTTGCTGCAATGGACAAAGTACGCGCAACGCCTCAGCGACAAAGGCCACAAAATCATGGAATCTTTGATGCTGATCAGCGATCCGAAATTGCAGGGCACAACCGTAATCCACGAACTGCCGAACGAAAGCGCAAAGCTTGATTTTGAATCGGGCAAACACGAACTCGTCGGTTATTTGCGCGGCAAACTGCACAATCACGATCTTGACATCAAACTCATCGTCAATGAAAGTATTGACAGCCGCAAAGCCTTTACACCGCAAGACCGGTATAACAGGCTGAACGAAATCAATCCGGGTCTGGAGCTTTTGAGGAAGACTTTTGATTTGGATTTTTGATCTGATCTGAGCAAACCCCAAAGGTTTTGAAAACCTTTGGGGTTTTAAATTTAATTCCAATTAAAAGCAATTTTTACGGAAAATCAGCAAAATTTCCATGGCCTATTCTTCCATATGCGCCATCAGCCGCTCAATCCGCCGGTCGGGAATCAGCCACATCAACGCCACGAAAACATAGACGGCGCCCGAAAGCCATTCGTCGTAAAATGACAATGAGATTCCGATAATATACAGTATCGGCGACGATTTTCCTTTCCAATCACTGCCGACGGCTTTCTTCAAAATTGAGTTTTCGCCCTGGCTGGCAATGATCAGGTTTTGCAAAATCCAGTAGGCCAAACCCGCCATCAGGAGAATCACGCCATATAAAGTCATTGTGGTTTTGGCAAATTGGTTCTCGCCCATCCAACCCGTCGCAAACGGCACAAGTGAGAGCCAAAAGAGCAAATGCAGGTTCGCCCAAAGGATTTTGCCGTTGACCCGCGTCATCGAATGCATCATGTGATGGTGGTTGTTCCAGTAAATCCCGATGTAGACAAAACTCATCACATAACTCGCAAATACAGGAATCAGTTTTTCGAGCGCTGAAAATCCGGCGGCATGATGCGGCACTTTGATTTCGAGAACCATGATCGTGATGATGATCGCCAACACGCCATCTGAAAACGCTTCGAGCCTGGTCTTATTCATATCCGTCCGTAATAAAGTGCTTTGATGATTCCGTCAGACAAACCGATTTTCGGTACATAAATGCTTCGCGCGCCGCTCCATTTCATCGCGTTGAGATAGACCTGCATCGCGGGAATGATGACGTCGGCGCGGTCCGGGTTGAGGCCGAGTTCGGAGATTCGCTGCTCATAAGACATCGACGCCAAAAGCGCGTACTGGCCGTTCAGGTAAATATAAGACAGCGGTTCATCCTGCAATTTGCCCGACATTTTGAACAGACGGTTGATGTTTCCGCCTGACCCGATCAGTGAGATGTGATCATAATCTTCGGTGATCTGCCTGATCCATTTTTCTATTTCGTCCCAGACGATCTTCGTCACCATTTCGTTGATCATCCTGACCGTCCCGATTTTAAACGATCGCGACGCAATCATTTTCCCGTTTGAGAACATCGAGAATTCGGTACTGCCGCCGCCGACATCCACATATAAATAGGTCTGCTCGGTTTTTAGGAGGAAATGCAGATCGGTTGAAGCGATGATGGCCGCTTCGGTTTTACCGTCGATGATATCGACTTGGATTTCAGCCTGTTCCTTAATATAATCAACTACTTCCTTGCCGTTATAGGCTTCGCGCATCGCCGAGGTCGCGCACGCCATGTATTTCTCGACCTTATGGACTTTCATCAGCAATTTATACGCTTTCATCGCATCGACCATACGTTCGATGTTTTCTTGTGAAATCTCGCCTACGGTAAACGCGTCCTGGCCCAAACGGATCGGCACCCGCACCAATGAACTTTTGGTGAATTGCGTTTCTTTCCCCGGTTCTTCAATAATGTTGGCCACGAGCAATCGCATCGCGTTGGACCCGATGTCAATGGCTGCGTATTTTTTGATATTGATCATTTGGTGGCTGGTGGCTGGTTTTTTGGTGGCTTGATTTGGGCGTTTCCCTGCGGGTCGCGCTTTTCGTTGCAATCTTTTGTTTCATTACATTACACAAAAGGATTTCCACTGCAATCGCTAACGCAGTCCCGGCTATATTTAACTTTCCGCTTTCTTTTCAAGCTTCGGCGTCACATCTTCATAATTCACGACTTCAATCCGGTCGCGGTAATAGTCATAGGTTTCAAACTGCGCCCTGTAAATCGGATCTTTGCCGCGCAAACGGTATTTGTTGTCGAGCCTTTCTGAATGAATTCTGGACTTGACGTTGCCTTTCCAACTGATGTTGAACGTATCGATCAACTGCTGTTTGACATCGGCGTCGTAAATCGGGCAGGTCACTTCTACCCTGCCGTCGAG
>JAEWLD010000184.1 GCA_023393485.1 Bacteroidota bacterium | reverse complement strand
CCGGTATAGTTCTCCGACGGCTTGAAACCATCCGGCGCCGCAATTGAAAGCCGCGTTCCCGGAATGGTCATATAGTCGTCGTGATCGCAGCCGCAAATGCCGCAAACGATAAATAATAGCAAGATTGGTCTTAAATCCATAAATGTCGCCCAGGTAGCGAAGATAATTTTTAATTCTGAAAATTGAAATGTGGGAAAACCGTAATTTGTATCTTTAGCCAGCTTGTAAATTGCCGAAAATGTCGCTTCGCCCTTTAGTTATACTGCTATTCTTGCTGCCTTTGGCCTCGCTCGCGCAGCAGCCGTTTGTCGATTTCAAGACGCTCGATGCGCAATTGCGTCTGGATGCCGATCAGAAACAGGTTTCCGGCAGTGTGACCTACCGGTTTGAGCTGTTGGGAAAAGTCGATACGGTTTATATCGATGCAGTAAACATGGCGTTTTCCGATCTTGAGCTTAACGGTAAACCGATTCCGGTAAAATCGTCGCCAAAAATGCTCAAGCTTTACGGGCGGCTGAAAAAAGGCAGGAATACCGCAACTTTTAATTATTCGGCCAAGCCAAAACAGGCGCTGTATTTTACCGGCGAGGATGACAAACTCCAAATCTGGACGCAAGGCCAGGGTAAATACACAAGCCATTGGCTGCCGAGTTTTGACGACGTGAACGAGAAGTTGATTTTCAATATTTCAATTGACTATCCAACAGGATTTGAAGTCATTTCAAACGGTGTATTAAAAAGCAGGACCGAATCAAACATTATCGTGCATTGGCAGTACGCGATGCAAAAGCCGATGAGTTCATATCTCGCGATGCTGGCCATTGGAAAATTTGGCCGGAAACAGGAGAAATCGGCTTCGGGCATTCCGCTTCATTTGTATTATAGCATCGGTGACGAGGCAAAAGTGGAAGCGACATACAGGCATTCCAGGCAGATTTTTGACTTTTTGGAGCGTGAAATCGGCGTCGGGTTTCCATGGGAAGTTTACAAGCAGGTGCCGATCCGCGATTTTTTATACGGCGGAATGGAGAACACTTCGGCTACGATTTTCGCCCAGGATTACGTTGTTGACGCTATCGGGTTCAACGACAAAAATTACGTCAATGTAGACGCGCACGAACTCGCGCATCAATGGTTCGGCGACCTTGTGACGGCCAGATCAGGCAAACATCATTGGCTTCAGGAAGGATTTGCGACTTATTATGCGTTGCTCGCCGAACGCGAGATTTTTGGCGACGATCATTTTTACAATCGACTGTATGAAATCGCCGAGAAATTGCGCCAGGCCGAAAGCAATGACTCCATTCCGATACTCAACGAAAAAGCCAGTTCGCTGACATTTTATGAAAAAGGCGCATGGGCGCTGCATGTGTTGCGCGAGAATGTCGGTGCCGAAAAATTCAGGCTGGCAGTCAAAAATTATCTCACAAAATACGGTTATGAAAATGTCGATACCGACCAGTTCCTGGCCGAAGTAGGGAAAGTGTCAGATTATGATTTGTCGGATTTCAAACGTCGATGGCTTGAGAGCCCGAAATTCCAGGTCAGGGAAGTTGTTTCGCTGCTGAAGAAGAATGCATTTATCAGGCAATTGTTTGACGCCGGCGAACTTCAGACTAAATATTCTGATGCCGCAACCCTCGATCAGGAGCGCCTTGAGATTTTAAATTCGGATGCTTATTATCCGGTCATGCAAGAAGTCATTTATCAGCTTCCGGCCGAAAAGGATTTTTCAAAAAAAGAAGCGGTGATCAAAGCCGCACTCAATACCGGCAACATAAAAGTCCGCCAGGCTGTTGCGCAAACCCTCGAGGATTTTCCTGCGGCGTTCTACGATGAATATTTGAGCCTACTCGATGACAAATCCTATATCACCCAGGAAATCGCGATGGGCAGCCTGTGGAGACAATTTCCCGAAAAGCGGGCCGAATTGCTCGACAAGACCAAAGGACGCGTTGGATTCAACGACAAAAACCTTCGCATCCAATGGCTTTCGATGGCGCTGTTGCAAAAGGATTATGATACCGATAAAAAGGTTGACTATTATGATGAGCTCATCGCTTACGCTTCCGGTAAATATGAAAGCTCGATTCGGCAGAACGCAATCGAGACTTTGATTTTTTTGAATCCCGGCGATACCAATGCGTTGAAATTGCTCGTGAATCCGCTCGTCCATCACAAATGGCAATTTTCGCTTTTTGCGCGCAACAAAATCCGCGAACTTATCAAATATCCTGCGCCGCGCGGTTTCTATGAAAAATTGCTTGGCCAGCTGCCTGAGAATGAGCGCGCCCAACTCTCGCGGTTGCTAAACGAAAAGTAATTTTATTTGATATTTGGCGTATCTTCGCGCAAACACGACTATCATGAAACAAACACTACGCTTTTTCAGCTTACTTTTCCTATTGGCCGGCTTTTCTGTTTCGGCGCAGACGACGGTCACGGTTTTTGACGCCATTCTTTTTTACGACGGCTATGCACCGGTTGTAGATCCCGAGCTTTATCCAACTCCCGAAGGCGTGATCCGCCATAGAAATGATTTGTACGCGCGGAAATTGACCGACGATGAACTCGCTTCCTTCGGCAACGATTTGACGATCAATGTCACCATTGGCGCCGCTTGCGACAATTATGACCGCATCGGTAACGTCAATCTCGTGCTCGTGCCCAAAGGCGATGCAAGCTATGACGCGAACAATGTGACCCGAATTGAACTCGCGCGTTTCATCACGCCGTTCATGAACAAAAACATTGCGCCGACCGATGTACCTTATACCTGGACGGCCGATAACGCAGCGCGGATTTTCAAAGATCCTGCGATTTTGGAAGTCTACGACATCTGGGCGGAACTGCAGGTTTTTGGTGTTCCGTATGCGGCGCAACAACAGGTTGCGGGATGTGCCGGCCAGATCGATACATTCTACGGTACGCTTGAATTCGTGTCGACCAATTCAGATCCTGTTGCGGCTGGCAATTATTTGTTGCCGCTCGAATTCCAGCATTATCTCAACGATTATCAGGAAGGCGCTTCGGATGCTTTGGGCACGACTTCATGGACGATTGATTTTGATTTGCCTTCGGCGATCAGCGATGCCAAATTTTACCTGATCACGTCAAATCATGGTGCAAATTCAGGCGGTGAGGAATACATCAGAAGAAATCATTACGTCTATTTTGACGGAACGCAGGTTTTGATGTACAAACCCGGCGGACAATCATGCGAACCGTTTCGTGTATACAATACGCAGCCCAACGGCATTTACGGCCCGACGCCGAGGACGTTTTCGCAATGGGCGTCGTTCAGCAATTGGTGCCCGGGCAATATTATCCCGATCAGAACGATCAGCCTCGGCGATGTTGCTGCCGGAAGCCATACGTTCAACATTTCGGTTCCGAGCGCGGTTTTTGCGGACAATCAGGGATATTTCCCGATTTCGGTCTATCTGCAGGGCACGGATTCGAGCCTCGGGATTGACGGTATCGCGCCACTGCAATACAGTTTGTCGCCAAATCCGACCAGTGACTTGGTTGACATTCGCGCCTCGGATACAGTCGAGCAAATTTCGGTATATAACATCTTAGGGCAGAAAGTCTTTACCGTAAATAGTCCGCACATTGAGCTGGGACGGCTCGATCCGGGTGTTTACGTAGCGAAAATCAGTTTCGGTAACGGCAAATCGGTCACAGAAAAAGTCATCAAGAAATAAGCTTGATCTAAAATAAAAGAGCTTCCGTCTGGAGGTTTTTTTAGGTAATATCTTACAATATAATGTAAGCATTTCAGTTTTGGAATATTGTGCTGTAAAATCAACAATCATTATTCATCAGTTAAGTTCCGATGACAATGCAGTGGAACATCGGTGTAACTGACAACCCGTCAATTCTAAAACCAATACATGAAAGTAAAACCAAATTTCTATTATTGACAAGTTTTTATGGGAACTTTCACCCAGGACACAGTGCCGCATGACCTTAAAATCACGATACATTCAAATCATTAAAAAAAGCCTCCAAATCGGAGGCTTTTTCTATAAAAAGTTTTTCACTTCGTTTTTTATGAACTGCAGCGCGACTACACTTGGCGCCGGATTCTCAAATGAATCGCGAAGCACGGTTTCACGCAATTTATTGGCATCGGTTATTTCGGGTTTGAGCGCGGTTTTTCGAAGCATCTGGATCGTGGCGTTCTTTGAGGTCGTGATGATTCCCCAGCAGTCGTCGCTGATGTAGATCTGTTGCGTCAGATTATGCTCGTATTCCTGTTCGATTTGCGCGACGACAAAATTGACGTAATCATTTTTGTCCTCGGAAATCGGCGTGATCCTGATCAGCATTTTCGCCGGATCAATGCGTTCCATGTATAGCGCCATTCGCTCGTAAGCCTGTAATCGCAACGGCAAAGCGTGTTTTTGGTTTCGACGGGCGAGTGCGAAGTGGCGTCTTTTTTCGTCGTTTTTGAAATGCATCCTGAAAAAATAGTACGCAACGCCGCCAGTGATCAGTGCCGGCAG
>JAEWLD010000190.1 GCA_023393485.1 Bacteroidota bacterium | reverse complement strand
TTGAAGAAGTCATCGGAGATTTCGTTCAGCTCAAACGCGCCGGTTCAAACTTAAAAGGCCTGAGCCCGTTCACTGACGAACGGTCGCCGTCGTTTATGGTTTCGCCGGTCAAGCAGATCTGGAAAGATTTCTCGTCGGGGAAAGGCGGTAACGCAATTGCGTTTTTGATGGAACACGAACACTTCACTTATCCCGAAGCTATTCGCTACTTGGCCAAAAAATACAACATCGCTATTGAGGAAACCGAAAAGACAGACGAGGAAAAGCAAACCGCCGATGTCCGCGAAAGCATGTATCTGGTTTCGGAATTCGCCCAAAAGTACTTTCAGGACGTATTGCACAATACTGAAGAAGGCAAAGCCATCGGCTACACCTATTTTAAGGAACGCGGTTTCACTTCAGACACGATCAAAAAGTTTGGACTCGGCTATTCGCCCGAAGCCTGGGAAGCGTTTTCAAAGGAAGCGCTCGGCAAAGGCTATAAACTGGAATTCCTTGAAAGTACCGGTTTGACAATTGTCCGAGAAGACGGCCGGATGGCGGATCGCTTTCGCAGCCGCGTCATGTTTCCGATTCATTCAATGTCTGGTCGTGTGCTAGGTTTTGGCGGACGTATTTTAGGCAATGACAAGAAAGTCGCCAAATACCTCAATTCGCCCGAGAGCGACATTTACCACAAAAGCAAGGTTTTATACGGGATTTATCAGGCCAAACAAGCCATCGCCAAGCAGGACAATTGTTATCTCGTTGAAGGTTATACCGATGTGATCCAGTTCAATCAGGCCGGAATTGAAAACGTTGTCGCGTCATCCGGAACGGCTTTGACGCCGGATCAAATCAGGCTGATCAATCGCTTGACAAAAAACATCACTGTACTTTTTGACGGCGATGCGGCCGGCTTGCGCGCGTCGGTTCGCGGCATTGACCTGATTCTTGAAGAAGGCATGAACGTCAAAGTGTGTACTTTTCCCGACGGTGAAGATCCGGACAGTTTTGCCAAAAAAAACACGCATGACGCGCTGATTTCATATCTAGAGGCGAATGCCAAGGATTTTATCCAGTTCAAGGCGTCGCTACTGATGGAGGAATCGGCCAACGACCCGATCAAAAAAGCCGATACCATCCGCGACATGGTCACCAGCATTTCCAAAATCAAGGATTTGATCAAGCGCGAAGTGTATCTCAAGGAAACTTCGCGTATCATGGATATTTCTGAAGACGTGCTTCGAAGTACGCTCGCGCAAATCCATCAGAAAGACATCGCCGAAGCCGGCAAAAGGTTCAAGGAAGCAAAGGCCGAACAAGCTTTTGAAGTCGTTAAAAGCGAATCGGCCGAAACCGCAGCCAAAATTGATATCCTTTATGAACTCGAACGAAAAATCATCGAAATACTTCTGCTGTATGGCAATCGCGAGGCAAAGTTTGAAGATATTTTGCTCAAGACGAATGACGAAGGCGAGGTCGTTGAAATCGCCGAAAAAAAAGACTACAAAGTTTTTGAACGCATTTATTTGAGCCTTCAGGAAGATGAAGTTGAATTGGCGCATCCGCTGTTTCGCGGGATTTACAATAACCTGATCGATTATTTCAACCAAAACGAAATTTTCACACTTGAACAATACCTGCAACAACTCCCTGAGGAATTTCACCCCGAAGTTACAGACATTTTAATGCAGGACGAGCGCGAAAGCCTAGACAATTGGGAAGTCAAACAAATTTATGTCAAGCAAAAAGACCAAAGTATCGGCCAATATGTGTCTGAAACCATTTTGACCCTGCGATGGTTTTTGGTCAGCGGAATCATTGAAGAATTGAAAAGTTCGATATCATCGGAAGCAGATGCCGATAACACCGAACCTTTGTCGCTTGCGATGGATTACCACAAACTGATCAATTCTTTTTCACGCAAATTGGGTAGAGTAATGTCTCGCTATAACTAAACGATTTCCAGGGTTTTTGCCTTGTTGACCAAATCGACGAGATTCGTGACGTTCAATTTCGTCAGCAATCTCAATTTATACGTACTGACGGTTTTTTCGTTCAGGTTCAAGATCTTTGAGATTTCGTTGTTCTTTTTGCCGTCGCTCAAATACCGCAGCACCTCGATTTCGCGGTTTGACAATTTGCGGTACAACCGTTCGCTCTTATTTTGTTTGGCGATCAGCGCGAGATTCCGTTTGATGGCATCGCTCAGTACAATCGTGCCGTTGTGGACTTTTACGATTGTGTTGCCCAAATGCTCAAGCTTATTGGTTTTATGCACAAATCCCGAAACGCCTGACTTGATTGCGTTGGGCGCGTAAATCTGTTCCGAAAGCGCCGTAAAGATGATGATTTTGGTGTTCGGGTGATTTTTTATGATCGCTTTTACCTCGTAGATGCTTGTGAGCCCGTCGAGTTCCAAGTCCATGACCAGGACATCGATTTCCCGGTTTCTTAGTGCTTCCGGAATCATAAAGAAATTCCCGACGTTGGAAACAACATTGATTTCTGCGTGGTCCCTAAAATAGGATTTGACGCCGTAATGAACCACCGGAAAATTATCCGCTAAACATACATTAATCATAATTCAAAGTTTTAGAATGTTTATCGATTCGGAACGTAGAGTAAAGTTATATAAATATTGTAAATTTTTTCCAGCAAATGTTAATTTTTTTTCAGCGCTTCGGGAACGACGCAAACCGGTATCGGATTCATTTTGTGTGCGTTAGCCCGATTTCGGTTTTCGAATATTTCAAATGCGACTTTTTGGCGGCCATCAAAATCGCCGGCTGATTTGCCTTGCCCTTTTTGCAGCATTGCCCATTCAAGTTCGTCGTAGGTTGCGCCGAGTTGGGTTTCGTCCGATCGGTCGTCACCGAATAAGCCGTCGGTAGGCGCAGCCTGCTGAATGGACTGCGGTACTTCAAGGTATTCGGCCAGTGCGCGCACATCTGATTTCATCAAGTCGGCAATCGGACTTAGATCAACGCCGCCATCACCATATTTTGTAAAGAACCCGACACCGAAGTCCTCAACTTTGTTTCCGGTTCCGGCAACCAGCAATCCTTCGATTCCCGCAAAATAATAAAGCGTCGTCATCCGAAGCCTTGCTCGGGTATTGGCAAGTGATAACTGGAGTCTGGCGTCGTCGTTTGATGTTGGT
>JAEWLD010000064.1 GCA_023393485.1 Bacteroidota bacterium | reverse complement strand
CTTCTGATGTTTTGGTCATCGACGATCTTGTTGCGGAAAATTGTTTCGCGATTCGCCGAAATTGACAAAGACAACGCTGTCGCAATTCTCGGCGCGTCATTCGTTGGGTCATTGACTTTTGCGTTTTCGGACAGTTTTTGGTTCAACGCCGTCGAAGCCGTAGTATATGCGATGGCATCGCTGCTCATTGCGCTTTTGTTCTGGCTCGGTTTGCGTTGGGAGCAAGATATGGACAATCCGCGCGGCAACAAATGGCTGCTCGTGATTTCGCTGGTGGTCGGGCTATCCTTCGGCGTACACTTTATGGCGCTTTTGACTATTCCGTCAATCGGATTGCTTTATTATTTCAGGCATTACAAAACCATAACCGTCAGGAATTTCATCATCGCCAATGTCGTGATCGTATCGATATTGCTTTTCATCTTTAAATTGCTTTTGCCCTGGACGATGGCATTTTTCGGAAAAACCGAAATCTTCATGGTCAACTCCTTCGGCATGCCGTTCAATTCGGGGACGATTTTCGCGACACTCGTCGTCATCGCGTTCTTCTATTTCAGCCTTCGTTATACCAGGCAAAAAGGTTACGCGCACCTCAACACGATTTCGCTTTGCCTTTTGTTTGTCCTGATCGGGTTTTCGACCTGGATGATGTTGCCGATCCGGGCCAACGCCAATCCGCCGATCAATGAAAACAGGCCGTCGGACGCCGCCGAAGTACTCGCCTATTACAACCGCGAGCAATACGGCGTCAATCCGCTTTTTTACGGGCCGCAGTATACCGACATGTTTGCCGGGCTTGACAAGGAAACGCCATATCTCGACAAAAAACCGAACTACGAACGCGATTACGCCGCCAAAAAATATGTCATCACCAACAATTGGGAAAAGGCTGAGCAAAACACCGACGACGCGCACAAAGCAATCCTGCCGCGGCTCTGGAGCACCGATCATGCTGAAAACTACATGAGTTTCACAAGTGTTCCCGAATTTAGGATCAATCCGAATTTTGACTACATCGATGAACTCAACAAATATGGCGTAGATCCGAACCGACTGTCGGAGGAAGAACTTGCCGGCGCTGTCCAGCAATTGCGGGGCGAGGTCGAAAAGACCGTTTCGGAATTCCGGAAGGCATACGCGGCACACCAAATCGATACCGACGGCTACGTACAATTTTTAAAACAATACGGCGATTACCTCATCGTTGAAAAACCATCGGTTGGCGACAACCTGAGTTTTATGTTTGAATACCAGTTCGGCTACATGTTCTGGCGTTACCTGATGTGGAATTTTACCGGCCGCCAGAATGACGTGCAGGGTAAATACGACAATCTCGACGGCAATTGGCTCAGCGGCATCAAGTTCATCGATGAAATGCATCTCGGGTCGCAAAGCAACTTGCCTGACGACGTGATCAATAACAAAGGCCGCAACGTTTATTTCTTTTTGCCGTTTATTTTGGGCGTTCTCGGGATGGCTTTCCACGCCAATAAAGACCTTAAGAGCTTTTACGTTTTGCTTGTGCTGTTCCTTTTCACCGGGCTCGCGCTTAAGATTTACCTCAACGAACGCCCGTTTGAGCCACGCGAACGGGATTATGCGCTGGTCGGATCGTTTTATGTATTCGCGATTTGGGTCGGCATCGGCGCTTACGCAGTTTATGATGCGATCAAGGGCTATCTCAAACCAAAATTGTCCGGCGCAATCGCGATTGCCGTGACGTTGCTTGCCGCACCTGTGCTGATGGCATCGCAAAACTGGAATGACCATGACCGCTCCGGTAAATATACTGCGATTGCAATGGCCAAAAACTATCTCAATTCTTGCGATAAAAACGCCGTATTGTTCACAATTGGTGACAATGATACTTTCCCGCTTTGGTACGCGCAGGAAATAGAAGGCGTGCGTCCTGACGTCAAAATCGTCTGCACAAGCCTTTTGATGACTGATTGGTATACCGATCAAATGAAGTTCAAGACATACGAGGCCGATGGTCTTCCGATATCGTTTAAGCATGAAGAATACGTTGGCGACAAACTCGACTTTGTTGCGCACCAGCCGCTTTTTGATTCAATCATATCGCTGCACGAACTGATGCGCTTTATCAAGAGCGATGACGAACGCACGCTGCTCAAGCTCGGCAACGGGCAAAGCATCCACTTCTACCCGACCGACCGTATCAGGATTCCGGTAGATCGCGAGGCAGTCATCGCCAATAAGCAGGTCAGCCCGAAAGACTATGATTCAATCGTCCCATATATCGATATTAAAATCACCGGGAACGGCCTTTATAAAAACCGACTGATGATGCTCGATTTCCTGGCCAACAACAACTGGAAACGCCCGATTTACTTCACTGGCGGCAGTTTTGGCGATGAGGATTATCTGTGGATGAAAGATTACCTGCAACTCGACGGCATGGTATACAAACTCGTTCCTGTAAAAACTGCGGTTGCCAAAGATGCAAGCCCGCTTGACATGGGCAAAATTGACAGTGAGAAAATGTACAACATCGTCACCAGGTTTGACTGGGGCAATGGAGAAAGCACCAAGATTTACCACGATCCCGAAACGCGCAAGAACAGCATCACCTACAGGACAAACTTGTCGCGTCTGATGGACCAGTTGATCAAGGAAGGCCAAATTGAAAAGGCAAAAAACATCATCAATATCGCAATGACCAAAATGCCGGTTGACCAATATGGTTATTATACGATGGTTGAGCCGTTTGCCGGCGGTTATTACAAGGTCGGCGAAACGCAGAAAGCGCGCGAATTGCTCGATAAATTGATGAAAAAATATCAGCAAAACCTCACTTATTACAGCGGAATGACCACCAGCCAGCAAAGCAGTATATCAATGGACATCATGACCGACATAGAACGTTACCGCAGCCTACTGATGGTCATGAAGGAGCGCGGAGACATGGCGTTCTACGAAAAGCAAAAACCGATTTTCAATAAATACAACGAAATGTTCAAGCGCTTCGGGCGTGAAAATGAATAATGAAAAGTGCCGGCAGAAGTCGGCATTTTTTTTTGCGGTTTTATTGAGGTGAAGAGCGACAGCCCGGTTTTGAAAAAAATACGGCTTTGCCTTACTGCGGACTTTAAGAAAATCGTATCTTACCTTCAGGGAAGGGGAACGTGTTGTCCCTATAAAAACGTCCACATTTTCCGGTACGGTAAACCCGTACATTTTATTGATATTCATTTCTGGAAAATCGTTTCCCCAAAACAACCGTAATCGGAATCGTAGCTATTAAATGAAATTTTACTGGATCAAAACACACTGGCTTATCAAGAAACTGTTCCCGAAATACATCTGGAGCATTTCGTCGCCCGGAAAAACGGTATATCTGACCTTTGACGATGGCCCAACGCCCGACGTAACAGAATGGGTTTTAAACCAGCTCGAGCAGTTCAATGCAAAGGCGACATTTTTTTGCATCGGCCATAATATTGCGGACAATCGCCAAATCTTTGAAAAAACAATTGCCGCCGGACATGCCATCGGAAACCACACCTACAATCATATGAATGGCTGGCACACCGAAAGCGCCATTTACTTGGAGAACGTTGAAAAATGTGAACGCGAAATCGTGGGCGTCAGCAAAAATCTCTTTCGCCCGCCGTATGCCAAAGTCAACCGCCGGCAATCAACGGCATTGCTCGCAAAAGGCTACAGGATTGTGATGTGGGATGTTTTGAGCGCCGATTTCGATCAATCGATCACAAAAGAAAAATGCCTGGAAAACGTGATCAAAAACGTTCGCCCTGGCAGTGTGATTATTTTTCACGACAGCGTAAAGGCGTCGGAAAATCTAAAATATGCGTTGCCAAAAACGCTGCAATTCCTAAAAGACAACGGTTACAAGTGTAACGCGATTGCCTGAAATCGGATAAATGGCTTGGATTAAAGTTGTTCCTGGACCAGCCCGATGATTGTATTGGCGTCGAGTTCGCCCGATTGCCTCCAGACCATTTGCCCTTCTTTATAGATCATTAAGGTAGGCAAGCCTTTTATTCTGAGCGCATCGGCCAGTTCTTGGTTTTTGTCAACGTCGATTTTGATCACTTTCGCCTTATCTCCCAATGCTGCAGCGACATCCCTGATTACCGGATGCATCGAGACGGACTGTTCGTTCCACTCTGTGTAGAAATCGATCAGTACCGGAACCTGGGCATTAATAAGTTCTCCGAATTTTGACATTTTGATTGATTTTAATTGGCTTTATGGCTAATAATCTGCTTTTAGAGATACAAATGTAACATTTTAAACGAATTATGACACATTACCTCGTTTTTTTAATTCAATGACTGTAATTTCAGGTCTGATGCCTACGCGGCCTGGATATGCATGATAACCAAAGCCGCGGTTGACGTAGACATAACGTCCGACATTTTCATACAATCCGGCCCATTGCTTATAGAACTACTGCGCCGGGCTCCAT
>JAEWLD010000032.1 GCA_023393485.1 Bacteroidota bacterium | reverse complement strand
GTTGTGGGTTTACCGTAACAGCTTATTGATCGGAAATTGTAATTTACCTTCAGGCAAGGGGCAGGTTTTTTCCCTTAAAAAAAATTAAATTCTCACCATTACGGGAAAGCCGTAATTTCTGTTAAAGTTAAACCTCCGTTTTTGCCAAATCATAAAGTTTCTAATTCTATTTTCCGGCCCGGAATCGTTAATATCCTTTTTGAAAACTTTATTTTTCAACCGATGTGCCGAAGTCGGTTTTAAGTAATTTCCCCAAACTAAAATAGAACAGACATGATTAAGAGAATTTCACTATTGGTATGCCTGGCGGCAGTTATGACCTCATGCGTATCAAAGAAAATCTACAATGACCTGGAGTCAAAATACGCCGATCTCAAAAAAGAAAACCGGCATTTGCAAAACCAGATCGATTCGCTCGGAATGGCAAAAGCCGACGCTGAAACCCAAAACGTCAATCTACAAGGAGAAATCGATCGGTTGACAGCCGAACGCAACAAGCTGCAAACAAACCTCGCTGCAACAGACAAAAATCTCAAAACACTCCAGGCTTCATACAAGGCACTCGAAAACAACAGCAATGACGCGCTTGAAGCCAACATGAAAAAGAACCGCGACCTGCTGGCGCAACTCGAGGCCAAAGAACGCGCCTTGGCGGACGAACAAGCCAGGCTCAATGAAAGCTCACGCCGTCTAAGCGAACTTGAAAATATGATCGCTGCCAAAGACGCGAGCATGAAAAAACTAAAGGAAACGCTGTCAAAAGCGCTCAACAGTTTTGAAGGGAAAGGCTTGACTGTACAGCAGAAAAACGGTAAAGTCTACGTGTCGATGGAGAACAAACTGCTGTTCGGTTCCGGAAGTTGGGCTGTCGGCACCGAAGGCCGCAAAGCCGTCGTCGAGGTCGGAAAAGTGTTGGCTGCCAACCCAGACATCAGCGTTTTGATCGAAGGTCACACTGACAATGTTGAATACGCAGGTTCGGGCCCGATTGCCGACAACTGGGATTTGTCTACCAAACGCGCGACTGCAATCGTAACGATTTTGGGCGAAAACAAAGGTATCAATCCGCAAAATCTGACCGCTGCGGGACGAAGCGAATATGCGCCAATTGCAAGCAATGCCTCGGCCGATGGCAAATCAAAAAACCGTCGCATCGAAATCATCTTGACGCCGAAACTCGACGAAATTTCAAAGATGCTGAACGATTTGTAGGATTACTGTAGATATGGTGAGCCACAGCTTCGCCAGTTGCCTGGCTCGTGTCACGAGTCTTTTGTGGATTCGTGGCCTTTTAATCTTGCAGTTATTCGATAGTCAATTTTGAGGTAAACCGCCCGCCGGAAACGTCTTCAATCGTCGCGATGTAAACGCCTGATTGAAGTGAATTTGTGTCGACAACGTTGGTTTCAATATTGTCGAGCTTTTTAGAAAGCAATAGTTTGCCCGACAAATCGTAAAGGGTGAATGTCAAAAGATTCCGCTGCGAAGTGTTGCGAATGAAGACTTCTGATCGAGCCGGATTAGGATACAATGAAAATCCGTTCTCAGCCACGTTCGAAAGTCCAAGTGAAGTATCGATGATCCGAAAAATCGCACCATTGCCGGCATTGGCCACGTACAGTTCGCCGTTGATGTCTTCGCCGAATGTGGTCACGTTGCCCAATCCGGAAATCGACGGGGAAATCGTCATTGTTCCACTGTCAGTCATCGTAAATATTTTACCGAGGCAATAATCGCCGAAAATATATTTTCCGAGGAAATTCGGATACATCGAACCCGTGTAATAATAGCCGCCGGTTACCGCACATCCGCCGGTCGATGTCTGGGTGTAATCTTCGAGCGGGAAAGTATAATTCGATGCCGCCAGGCAACCCGATGTATTGTACGGATTATTGCCTTCGTAACAACGCCAGCCGAAATTGAGCCCCGCAGGAAGTGGCGCCATTATTTTGTTGACTTCCTCGTATTCGCCCTGGCCGACGTCGGCAATCCAAAGGTCGCCGGTCAAACGGTTGAACGACCATTTCCACGGGTTGCGAAGGCCGATTGCCCAAAGTTCGTCATTGCCTGCGGTTGTCGCGTAGGGGTTGGTCGGCGGAATGCCATATGGCGAACCTGAATCAACATCGAGCCGAAGCATTTTTCCGAGATATTCATTGATATTCTGCGCGCGATTGCCCGGATCGCCGCCGCTGCCGCCGTCGCCCATTCCAATATAAAGATAGCCATCAGGCCCGAATCTGAGCGTACCGCCATTGTGGTTTGCATAGGGTTGTGGAATCGTCATCAAAATCATTCCTGAAGCGGCATCGGCAATGTCTGGATTTCCTGCGCTGACCTGGTAACGGGCGATTACCGTTGCGCCATCGCCCGCACGTGTATAATCGATGTAAAAATAGCCGTTGTTGGTGTAATCGGGATGAAATGCGAGGCCGAGCAAACCGCGTTCACCGCCCGAACTGATTGTGGAATTTGTCAATGTCAGGAAGTTCGCCGCGTTCAAAACGCCGGTTGTTGGGGTTGCGGGTTTCACAATTCTGATCGCGCCTGATTGTTGCACGACAAACATCCGGTCGTCATTTGGCGCATGGGTGATTTCTACCGGGCTGCTCAATCCCGAAACATAAAGCTGTATGCCAAATGTCTGTGCCGTAAAAAGCGTCGGCGAGAGAAGAAGCAAAAGTGTAATTTTTTTCATAGTTGATTTTGTTGGTCACGTAAATTTAATCAAATATGATTAAAGTTACTACTCACTGGTTATGAATGTGTTACACGATTCCAATAAAAAAAGCATCCGAAGATGCTCTGTTTAAAGGTTTGCGATTGCCTTGCTTTTGGGCGATTTGACTTTATAGCTGATCCGTATTTTTTTGGTTTCGTTCGGCGACAGCGTTAAATTCCAATGCAACATTCCTTTTTCCCGGTCAATTTTGGCGCGTCCCGAATCGAGCAGTTCAACCGTGACCTCATCGTTTGAACTGATCGGGAATTGATCGTCAAGACCTAGTTCAACCGCCTCTTTTTTGTTGTTGCGGACGATGATGTCATAAGTGAAAGTCTGTTCTTTGTTCGACGACAGGAATTTCGTCTCCGATTTTTCAACGATCTTTTCACGCTTGATCGAAATCCGTTTGTCGCGGCCCATGCTCAATGACAGCGTGTCTGAGGTTTCATTCGGATTGATCATCGTCTTGCCGACGTACATGCCTTCAAAAATGATGTTCGCTTCGCCAGGCAAAAGATTGTACGCAGAATAATCGTCGATCTCCGCCATCAAAAATGCGTCTTTGTCCAGACGCGGTGCGGCATAATGCTTAAAGCGCGCAGGCAGTTTGATTTCCTTGAGCGCGACGCTGTGCGCTTTGCCATTTGACAGAATGTCGTATGGAATGTCGATGTCGAAGTTGACTGTGAGTGCAGTCGTTATTTGCTCTGCGCGGATCGTGGTAGCCGCATAATTAACCGACTTTTTCTCTTTTCTATAGCCTGAGACGACGACTTCCTCCAATTCGACGCCGCTGACTTTTCCTTCTAATTCCGATAAGACGTTAGATTGGTAATTCAAAAACCACGGATTTAATTTTGGCGCCTGATTGTTCTGGTTCGGATAGCCGCTTGACAAAGTGAGTTTGACTTTTTTCCAGTCGACGCCGCTGTTCTGGGTGACTTGCGCTTTGTAAAGCATATTGATCGGCGCGGTTGTATTTTCTGCGCGAAGGTCGTAAAACGGTTTCCACGACGCTGTATTTGTCAAATAGTTGATGTCAAATGTAACATTGCTTGCTGTTGCGTTCATCACCTGAAGGATTAACTTGCCGTTGGATGTTTTCTCTTCGCTTTCGGCGGTGACTTCAAGCCTCGCATTCAGGTTTTGGATCAGCGCGCCGAGTTTGGTTTCTTTTTCCTGCAGTGATGTAATCGTATTGGCCAATTCAATGCGTTTAGCCTTGTTATAGTCAACGAGTTTTTCCAACTCGGCAACACTCAATCCGGTGTTGGCGCCGGCCACTTGCATATTTCGCTCGAGCACGTCGATGGCCTTGTTGGCCGCGCTTTTTTCAATCTGAGCCCTGATCAGTTCTTTCTGCGTGAGCGCAATACTGTCACGCACTTTTTTGATTTCGGGCGCATTTTCATCGGTGTCAAATTCAGAAATGTAACTCGTGGTGTATTGGACAGACAACACCGTCACGTTTGACGGCGCACCAATCTGGACGGTACTTTCAGTAAGATAATTGGCGACGTTCTTCACGACGACTTCACTGGTTCCGGCCGGAAGGCTGACGCTCGCGGAATGGTTCAGTTCGGCCGCATTGTAGTAAATCGTAGCCGATTTGATTTTGGCAGTAGTGAAAACCGGTTTTTGGGCAATCGCCGCAATCGGCAACAAAAATCCCAGCAAAATAATTTTTCTCATGATCGTGTTTTTTAAGACAGAGCATGAGCCGATAGCTAAAGTTGGAAACCGCTAAAAATCGAATTCGTCCATTTCGGGATCGGGCTTGACGAGTTCGACTTCGTCGCGAACCTTGATGTAAGATCGCGCAGGCCCTGAAATCAATAGCTTTTTGATTTGGTAAAGCGTGTCTTCGGTGTGCAGAATGCCGCGCTGGAACATCAGTTTGGTCAGTCTTTCCTGATGTCTTGAGTATGCGGTGCGGAGCTCGCCATGGTCGTCAAACTGCCACATAAACCGTTTCGGGCTTGGAATGATCGACGCAAGGAACAAACATTCCTTAAGCGATAATTCAGACGGATGTTTTTGGAAGTAAAACCGCGAGGCTTCGGCAATTCCGTAAACGTTCGGACCCCATTCTATGATGTTGAAATAGACTTCGAGCATTCGTTCCTTGGTTGCGATGCGCTGGTTTTCGAGCACATACACCAAGAGAATTTCCTCGAGTTTCCGCGACAGCGTTTTCTCTCGCGTCAAAAATACGTTCTTGACCAATTGCATCGAAATCGTACTGCCGCCGCGCGCAAATTTCTTGGTCTTGATGTTTTTGATGATCGACTGCTTGAACGCCTCATTGATAAAGCCTTTATGCCTGAAAAATGACGGATCTTCGGAAGTCAAAACCGCATGCCGCAAAAAAGGTGAAATATGGCTGAGCGGCGTATAGTTCGGGCCGTAGCCTACAGTGATCGGTCGCTGGGGTTTGCCATTTTCAATCGCGCGATAGACGAAACTGCCGTTGAGTTTGGTAAGATCGGCCGGACCGTATTTGATGATTTTAAGACCTTCTTTGTTGAGCGTGCTGTTCAGCACAATGTCCCGCGGCTTGTTTTTGTTGTATTTGAAATCGAGCTTGTAATCAAACGATCCTTCGGCAACCATGCCTTCAAAATGCGGGAACAAACCAGTGGGCAGCGACGCGATGAAATCCTGCGCTTTCATTTTTGGGATGTCGATTTTGAGCGTATAAGTTGTGTCTTTGGCGACGTTGTATTCGGCAAACGGATGGAATTTTAGTTTGTCAAGCGTTCCGGTCGATGTGCTGTCAATCCTGATAAAATCAGGCCCGAAGAGCAAATTGTAATCAAATCTCGCGCGGTTGATGTAAACGGGTTTGGTCGCGATTTTCTTGTGGTCGATATGCAAGCCATCGATCGAGGCAAAACCGTCAACGTGCAATTCTCCGCCGCTCATTTCAAGCTTTGACAAATTGACCCGGATTGAGTCAAAACCGGCTTTCAGATTATATCGCTCATCGAGATACGGCACTCGGATCGCACCGGTATCGAGGTTGAAAAATTTGAGATCTGCCTTGCGGTCGCGCGGATCTGCGAGGCCTTTGATTCGCCAGCGCTGGGTAAATGTATTGGTAGTGACGCGGATAGAGGTTTCGAGTTGCTCGTCTTTCAGGCTCAATTCCTGCAGGCTGACCGACGCTTTTTTGCCGTTGTCATTGACTCGCAGGGACAAATTTTCAAGTTTCATGTCTGTCGGCACAAGATTCAGCAGTTGCGATACGATGCGGTACATCTTGCGCGCGTAGTCTTTTTTGTCTGACGTGGTCTCGACGTCCAGTGTGTCCTTTCCGCCTTTGATGAACGCGTCAAAATTCTTTATCGAGTCTTTTTTTACCAGCTGGACAAATCCGTTTTTAAGTTCGAGGCCTTCGAGTTGGACATCGCCGACGAGCAATTTCATCATGCTCACATCGGTTTTGATCGACTGGAAACGGAAAAGCGAATCGGCATTGTTCGGCACGAGTGCAACGTCGGTCAGATCTACGCCCGAAATCCCGTGGAATTTGGCCTGCTTTACCGAAAACGTACTGTTGTATTCGGTCTGCGCCTTGTCTTTGACCTTGGCAATCACCTTTTCCAGAATCATGTTCCGGAAGGCGAAAAAACCGATAACAACAAGCGCTACAAGGACAAGGGCAATTTTAAGTGCGCGCATCGCCAAGCGCTTTATACTGGGTCTGGCTTTCTTTTTCATTCGATGTGTTGCGGAATTAAATTTACGGATAAAAGTTTATCCGAACAAGGCCGCGGCAACATCTTCAATGCGCGAGACGAGGTTGATTTTGATTGCGGTATTTTTCACCGTGATTTTGTTGTACTTAGAAACATAAATCGACGCAAAACCCAATTTTTCGGCCTCAAGAATTCGCTGGTCGACGCGGTTTACCGGACGAATTTCACCCGACAAACCGACTTCGCCTGCAAAGCAACAATCTTTTTCAACCGGAATATCTTCGTTCGACGACAGGATTGCAGCGACCACAGCCAAGTCAATCGCCGGATCGTCGACTGAAATTCCGCCGGTAATGTTGAGGAAAACATCTTTCATTCCCAATCTAAAACCCGCGCGCTTTTCGAGCACGGCCAAAATCATGTTGAGTCGTTTCGCATTGTAGCCGGTTGTCGAGCGTTGCGGCGTGCCGTAAACAGCGGTCGAGACGAGCGCCTGGATTTCAATCATCAGCGGGCGCATGCCTTCGAGTGTTGCGGCGATCGCAGTTCCCGACAGGTTTTCTTCGTGATGTGAAATCAAAATTTCGGACGGATTGGCTACTTCGCGAAGTCCGCTGCCCTGCATTTCGTAAATCCCGAGTTCGGCCGTCGAGCCAAAACGGTTTTTGAGCGAACGCAAAATTCTATACACGTGATTCCGGTCGCCTTCAAATTGCAAAACAGTGTCGACCATGTGTTCCAAAATCTTTGGCCCGGCGATGTTGCCGTCTTTGGTGATGTGCCCGATCAGGATTACGGGAACGCCGGTTTCTTTGGCAAATTTGATCAGCTCGGCCGTACATTCGCGAATTTGCGAAATGCTTCCGGCGGCAGATTCAATGTAATCGGTATGTAACGTCTGGATCGAATCGATGATGACAACATCGGGCTCGATGTCCTGGATTTGGCGGAAAATATTTTGGGTTTTGGTCTCGGTCAGGATGTAGCAATTGTCTTCGGCCGAGGTAATCCTTTCCGCGCGCATCTTGATTTGCTTCTGGCTTTCCTCGCCCGAAACGTAAAGCGTTTTATATGGCAACCGAAGCGAAATCTGCAAAAGCAAAGTACTTTTCCCGATTCCGGGTTCGCCGCCGAGCAAGATCATCGAACCGGGCACAATGCCGCCGCCGAGAACGCGGTTGAGTTCGCCGTCGCGGGTGTCAAGCCGAACTTCGGACGTTGAATCGATTTCCTTGACGCGCAATGGCTTTGCTGCTTTTTTAGCCGATGTATCGGTTGGTTTCCACGAGACTTTTTCGGCCTTCTGGATGATTTCCTCGGCAATCGTGTTCCACTCTTTGCATGAGTTGCATTGCCCTTGCCATTTGGAATATTGGGCGCCGCAGTTTTGGCAGAAAAAGGTAGTCTTTATTTTTGACAAAATTAAATTGACAATTGATAATTGACAATTGACAATTGGGTTTGTTCGATCTGTATACAATCGGCTTAACCAAAGTCATAAGTCAATTTGATTTATAATTTTGTGATTGTCAGTTGATTGAAATTGACAATACAGGCTTTTTAAAATTTATTTCAACAGGTAATACGCTGTCTTTAATTGGAAACAAAACCCAGTTAGCTGATCCAAAAACTGACAATTGATAATTGACAATTGGGTTTGTTCGATCTGTAAACAATCGGCTTAACCAAAGTCATAAGTCAAATTAGTCTAAAAAGTTTCTGCGAATTTGAAGCTCGACTCGGTTAGCTGAGTCCATAATTGTCAATTATCAATTGTCAATTATCAATTAATCACATTCCCTTCATCTCATCCGCCTTCTCCAACATCAAATCCTTGGTCAAATCGCCGATTTCTTCTTTTTGGAAAGCCGCCTGATAATATTTTGCCGCTTTTTTGTAATCGCCTTGCTTTTCATACATCTGGCCGAGTTGGTAATCTGCGAGCATTGCCTTTGGATAGCTTTTGCGGGCCAGGTCAGACAACTTGTCAAATTCCTCATACTTTTTGTTTTTGAGGATTGCGGCTTCGATCGCCTTGAAATCATTGACGCGAATCTGCATTTTCATGCCGAGCACTTTTTCGAGCATGTCGTATTTCTGAACCAGATAATCAACGTAGCCTGAATTAAGCTTGACAATTTTCTCATTGAATTCAGTTGTCGAAATCGGCTGATAGACCGCGAAAAAATGATACAATGCGCTCGGGATCGAATGCAAAACCAGCGAATAATGCGACGCGCCTTTGAATTCGTCAAAGTGATAGCTCAAATTGGACTTACTGATTTTTTTTGCATTGGAATCGAAAGTGCGAATGCGGTCGGCCATTTTCTTCATGTCGCCATCGGCAGTAGAATGATAGTAAAATAACGGCGTCTGGATTGTGGCAAGCCTGTCGGGAACGCGCGTTTCCATATCGAGTGACAATTCAGGACTCATTGAAATATAAGCGTTGAACAATGGCTGGTCTTTGTATAAATACAGGTTCATGAAACCGGCTGTTACATCGTGCCCGGCAATCATCCTGAACGGCGCAATCCGGTATTGTTTTTCAACCGATGCGACGACTTCGCCAATGAATTCAAAGAATTTTTCGCCTTTTCCTTCAGGCAATCCTGTTTCGGGATCGATTTTACAATCTTCGTCGCGCGTGCCTTCCTGATTGATCCCGACGATGATCATTTCGGGCAAATCGTCCCAATAGGCGCCGTAGCTCAGCGCGCCGTTAAACGCATCAAAAAGATAATCGCCATCGAGCAATACCAATAATGGATATTTCTTGCCCGGATTTTTCTTGTAGTTTTCCGGAATGCTGAGTTGGATTACGCGGTCTTCGTCGAGTTTCTGCGAATGAATCGTATCGGTAATCTTTTGTGAAAATGCCGAAAAGCTCAGAAGGCAAATCGCCCAAAAAAGAAGCTGTCTCATAATAATGACTTTAAATGTGGGAATACCAGCTAAGGCCAGATTTCGGGAACGCCAATATATGAAATTATTTATTACGATTTAAAACCGGCAAAAGGATAAAAGAAAGCACACCGAGCGCCATAATCAATAAGGTTTGCGAAATCCAGACCAGCCATCCGAACGCTGTGCCAACGGTTAGGACAACACCGTATAAAAGGAAGATTTTCGCAATCAGGTACGGATAGACGCCAAACCCGCTATTGGTAAACCCGATAGACAAACTGCCGAAAATAAAGGCGATCATGATTGCGCCGAGGCTGATGTCACTGGTCTCGGGCAAAGCATAAACCGTAATGTGGAACATCAAAATATAAGTAAACCAGATAAAAAATGAATGGAACAGATACGCCCATTTTTTTTCCATGTGCACAATGGTCATGATGCCTTCGGTCAGTCCGGCGACTTTTGTCTTGAGCTTGGCGATGAGTTTTGAGCGCGAGTAAATCCAGATCGCGATGAACCCGATGCCGCCGATCAATCCTAAAACGGCGAGAATAATCAGCTTTTTTACCGGAATATATTCGAGGATGAAAT
>JAEWLD010000031.1 GCA_023393485.1 Bacteroidota bacterium | reverse complement strand
GCATAAATCTTCGCGTTGTGCCTGTCTTTGGTTCCGGCGACCGTAAAAGAAATGCTGCCGCCGTTTTTCATTGAAGACGCGTATTTTTCAGGAACCGAAAAAGTGATTTTCACCTGTGTGTTGTTGACGAGTTTTGCAACGACGGTCTCAGGCGTGACATACGTTCCTTTTGAAATGGAACGCAGGCCGATCTTGCCCGAAAACGGAGCGCGAACCGACGTCTTGGCAATCTGCGCCTGGATCAACTGGGTTTCAGATTGCGCTGACTTGAAATCGGCTGTGGCAATGTCGTATTCTTCGCGGCTGATCGCTTCCTTGTCAAGCAGCAATTTCGCGCGGCGTGCATTTTCACCGGCAAGATTCTGCGCGGTTTTGGCCTTGCCGAGCTGCGCGCGAAGTTCAAGGTCGTTGACTTTAAAAAGGATTTGTCCTTTACTGACGTTTGTGCCTTCGGTAAAATTGATCGACTCGACAATTCCGGAAACTTCGCTCCGGATATCGACTTGTTCATTGGCCTCGATCGAGCCCGAAAGTGACAATTGATCCGAAAATTCCCGTGGCTGCAAAACGATGCCGCTGACTTTAGCGGCCATCTTGTTTTTCCCTTTATTTTTTTCGGCTTTTTTATCACCGCTGTTGTCGGCAATCCGGTAGGCGATCATCACGACGAGTCCGGCCAACAGCAGATAGAAGAAGTATTTTAATTTCATGATTGTCAGGTAAACACAGGCTTTTTGCGTAAAAAACCGCTTGCAAACTTACCTTTTTATCGGTAAAGAATTTTTAGCCTTAGATTTTATTTAACGTTTGTTAGTCTGTGCGGGAACGGTAAAAAAAAGAAAAAATTTTCAAAAAAATGTCCAATTCGGAAAAGTCGATTGTCTTTTGAATAAACCATTAAAATCAATAGCATGAAAACCAGGATGAATTTTTTCGAAAAAGGCCAATCGGCCATGCAGGCAATGTTCGCCCTTGGCAAACACCTGTCAAAATCCACACTCAACCGTACTTTCGCACTTGCAAAATCCCATGGAAAGCAGACGGCAATCGCCGAAGCCGAAAAACTCACACTTGACGGCCATCCGCTGTATCATTCATTGCTCGGCTATTTGTATTCGGAAACCGACAGCGAAAAAGCAAAATCACATTACCAGAACGCGATCGCGCTATCGGGTTCGCCGTCGCAGCGAAAATTGCTTGAGGACGCGATCGACAAACTCAACTGATATAGTTCCAGATGTTTTTTTTGCGCGACATTTCAATGAATGCGTGGCGCATCGCAGCGTGCTCGGGTTTTTCCATCGGCGCGTCTTCCTTTAGGATTTTGATGGCGTGATGCCGCGCGAGTTGCAGGATTTCGCGATCCTGTACCAAATCGGCGATCTGGAGGTTTAAAACGCCGCTTTGTTGGGTGCCCATCAAATCGCCCGGACCGCGCAGCTTGAGGTCGACTTCGGCGATTTCAAAGCCGTCATTGGTCCGAACCATCGTTTCGAGCCGCGTTTTCGTATCGTTTGACAATTTGTGGCCGGTCATCAGAATGCAATAGCTTTGTTCGGCGCCGCGCCCGACACGACCGCGCAATTGATGCAGTTGCGACAGCCCGAAACGTTCGGCGCTTTCAATGATCATCACACTCGCATTTGGCACATTGACGCCGACTTCGATTACAGTAGTGGCGACCATGATGTTGGTTTTTCCTTCGGCGAATCGTTTCATTTCTGCATCCTTTTCGGCAGGCTTCATTTTGCCGTGGACAATCGAAACCGAGTATTGCGGCAGCGGAAAATCACGCGCGATGCTTTCATAGCCGTCCATCAAATCCTTGTAATCCATTTTTTCAGATTCCTGGATCAGCGGGTAGACGATATAGATTTGGCGGCCTTTCGCTATCTCGTCGCGGATGAATTTCCAGACTTTCAAACGGCTCGCATCGGTTCTGTGGACGGTTTGGATCGGTTTGCGCCCCGGCGGCAATTCATCGATGACCGAAATGTCCAGGTCGCCATACAAACTCATTGCGAGCGTTCGCGGAATCGGTGTGGCGGTCATTACCAAGACATGCGGCGGCACTTCATTTTTCTTCCACAATTTTGACCGTTGCTCAACCCCGAACCGGTGTTGCTCATCGATTACTGCCAACCCCAGATTCCTGAACCGGACTTTGTCTTCGAGAAGCGCGTGCGTGCCGATCAAAATGTCAAGCGCGCCGCTTTCAAGTTCGTCGTGGATAATTTTTCTGTCTGCAGTCTTAGTTGAGCCGGTAAGAAGTTTTATGTTTATATTCAATGGTTTAGCTAACTCACATAATCCGTTGAAATGTTGCGTGGCGAGGATTTCGGTCGGCGCCATCAAACAGGATTGAAAACCGTTGTCAAGGGCAATCAACATGCTCATTAGCGCGACGATTGTTTTGCCCGAACCAACGTCGCCCTGGAGCAATCGGTTCATTTGCGCGGGCTGGCCCATATCGTGCCTGATTTCCCTGATTACGCGTTTTTGGGCCGAAGTCAGCGAAAATGGCAAATGATTTTGGAAAAAATCGTTGAAATGCCTGCCGACTATTGTAAACGCGTGGCCTTTGATTTTGTGTTTTCGGATCAGGTTTTTGGTGATCAGCTGCAATTGGATAAAAAACAGTTCTTCGAATTTGAGCCTAAACCGCGCTTTGGCCAGCAAATCGGCGCTTTTTGGAAAATGGATGTTGAACAGCGCGGCGTTTTTCGGGATCAGCTGCAGTTCTTCAGGCAAATAGGACGGAAGCGTTTCGGCAAATTTCGCCTGGGTTTCAATGAACAATTGTTGGATCATCGCACTGACCACGCGGTTGCTGACGCCCCGGTTGGCCAGCGTCTCGGTTGACGGATAAACCGGCTGCATCGCCGTGCGAAGGTTGCGTTTATGGTCTTCGAGCGGTTCGATTTCAGGGTGTGCGATATTGAATATGCCGTTGAAATGATTGATTTTACCAAAAACGACGATCGGAACGTTTAGCTTCAAACTCTCGCGAATCCATTTTTGACCCTGAAACCAAACCAGTTCCATTTGGCCGGTTTCGTCGATAAATGTCGCCACGAGCCGTTTGCCGCGCTCTTGCCCGACGGTTTTGATGTTGACGATCTTGCCGACGATCTGTACTTCCGCCGTATTGCCGGGCCTGAGCTCATTGATTTTGTAATAGCGCGTGCGATCGATGTAGCGATTCGGAAAAAAATGCAACAAATCCTTATAAGTTGTGATCCCGATTTCCTTCCTGAGCAACGCGCCGCGGCTTGGGCCGACGACTTTGAGGTATTCGATAGCAGTGTCGAGATTGACCATCGCTTTTATTTAAATCGGACGCTTTTGAGCAGTTTTTCGAATTCGGCCATGTTGCCGTTCCAATCCTCTTTGGCAATGCCATAAAAAGCGATTGCACGCTTGCCTTTGGCCAACAGGGCAAGATAGGCAAGTTTGTGGGAAGAACCTTGCCTGAAGTAATATCGGCTGCTGATCGCATTGTAACCGTTGATTGGATCTTCGGTGGTATTTCGGACGTCTTCGACCGTAAAACCGTTGTCGATCAACCCTTCAACAACGGTTTCAAACAAATCCTGTTTGGTCATCGTCTGGTCAAACGGCAGCGGAACAATCGTGACCATCGGCTCGTTTTCATACGACGACTTTAGGGCTCCGCCGGGTGAAAACACGAACATATTGCCCGTGGCTTTGGCAAATTTGAATTTTGACGCATTGGGCAAAATTTCGAAATAGGCATCGGCAAGCAGATCGACTTTGCGATTTTTGTCGTATTTTATCGTCTGCAATGACTTTTTAAGGGCCGATCTCATCGCTTGGTCCGAACCGGTCGGAAAAATCGCCATCGCCGATACGGTGAAACTGTCGTCGCCAAAAATAACAGCCATGGTTTCGTTGTTTTCCAGCCCTTTGAGA
>JAEWLD010000264.1 GCA_023393485.1 Bacteroidota bacterium | reverse complement strand
ATGGCGATGCCATGGGATCAACGCTCGGAATGTATCATTTCCTCGCCAAACTCGGACATAATCCCACGGTTATTTCACCTAATGAATTTCCCGGTTTTCTGGCTTGGCTTCCGGCCTCAGAAACCGTTGAGATTTTTGAACTGAACAAGCCGCGCGTCGGCAAGATGCTCAAGGAAGCCGAGGTTGTGATCTGCATGGATTTCAACGCCTTGCACCGCACCGGCGACATGGAAAACGTACTCAACAAGTTGACCGTGCCGTTCATCATGATCGACCATCATCAAAAACCTGACGGTTTTGCCACGTATATGTATTCTGACACATCGTTTGGGTCTACATGTGAAATGCTTTACAATTTCATCGGGTTTCTCGGGAAAAAAGAGCTGATTGACAAGACGATTGCCGAATGCATTTATTGCGGCATTGTGACTGATTCGGGTTCGTTCAGGTTTCCGTCGACAACGCCGACAACGCACAGGATCGTCGCCGATTTGATTGATCTCGGCATAGACAACTCCGAAATCCACAGCCTGATTTTCGACAACAATTCGTACGACAGCCTCCAATTGCTTGGCAGGGCGCTCGACAACCTGAAAATCATGCCCGGCGGCAAAGTTTCTTATACCACGCTGTCACAAAACGAACTCAACACCCATAATTATGTTAAAGGCGATACCGAAGGCGTCGTCAATTATGGTTTGAGCATAAAAGGTGTTAAATTTACAGCTATTTTCATTGAGCACGCCGAAGAGAACATCGTCAAGATTTCGTTCCGCTCAAAGGGCGAATTCGATGTGAACCAATTTGCGCGTGAGCATTTTAACGGCGGCGGCCATATCAACGCGGCTGGCGGAAAATCGTCGCTGCCACTGGCCGAATCGGTGCAACAATTTGAGACGATTGTCTCTGCCCTAAATATTTGAATATGAAATTTCTTAAAACAATAACTTTTGCGTTTTCCCTTTCGCTGATGATGGCCTGCTGCGCCAAGCATCAAGGGCCGCGCGAACCGCTTTCGAGGTCTCAGGGCACGTTTATGCGCGAATCCGTTGAGCGGAACAAGAAGCTGATTGCCGGCGAGGAAGGCAAAATCGATTCGATCATCAAAAGTGAACCGAACCGCAAATACTACGCATCAAAAAAAGGTTACTGGTATGCTTATGAACTCAGAAACGTAAAAGATACGCTGCGCCCGAAAAAAGGCGACATCGCCTACTTTGAATATGAAGTCAGGGATTTTACCGGCAACGTGATTTATTCAGAAGTGCAAAACAGGCCTCAGGTTTACCGGGTTGACAGGCAAAACATCATGATGGGCTTGCGCGACGGCATCAAGCTGATGCGCAAAAACGAAAAGGTGATCTTCCTTTTCCCGTCGCATATGGGTTATGGCTATCATGGAGACAATAAGCGAATCGGTCAAAACGAACCGTTGGTTTGTACCGTGACCCTGAATAACTTCGAGAAAGATCCTGAAACTGCTCCTGAATAATGAGAAACTTCTTTTTGGCGCTGGCGGCGTGTTTGACATTGTGTTCATGCAAGGAAGAAAACGTGAATTTGCCTGATGGGCTTTATGCTCAAATCGAAACCAGCAAAGGCGACATCGTCTGTAAGCTTGAGTTCGGGAAATCGCCTGTGACTGTTGCGAATTTCGTGCTGTTGGCGGAAGGCAAAAACCCTTTTGTGGCCAAGAAGTACAAAGACCAGCCATTTTACGACGGGTTGACATTCCATCGCGTGGTTGCCAATTTCATGATCCAGGGCGGCGATCCCGACGGCGACGGTTCGGGTGGTCCGGGTTATCGGTTCAAAGATGAGTTTTCTGATTTGAAGTTCGACAAGCCGGGCATTCTCGCGATGGCCAATGCAGGTCCGGGAACCAATGACAGCCAGTTTTTCATCACTCATGTGCCGACCGGATTTCTTGAAGGCAAGCATACGATTTTTGGCGAAGTGTTGGGCAACGGCATCGAAACGGTCAACAGCATTGAAATCGGCGATGTGATCAACACCATAAAAATAATTCGCAAAGGTGAAGCCGCAAAACGTTTCGATGCGCTTAAAATATTCAATGATTATGTGACGACCGACCGCGAAAACCGTGAAAAGCAAAACGCCGTCGACGCGCAGAACCGAAAATTGTACGAAGAGAAATACAAGGCGATCATCGCTCAAAAAGCGACTGAACTCAGGGCGCTCAAAGCGCGTTCAGATAAAGCCAAATCCGGGCTCGAGTACACTGTTGTAATAGCTGGAAACGGCAAAAAGCCGGCGCCGGGCTCAAAAATCCTGATCAATTACGCAGGATATCTTGAAAACGGCAAAATGATCGATACCAACATCGCTGAACTCGCCAAAGCCAACGGATTGTACAACGAGCAGGAAGAGACAATGGGCGTTTATCGGCCGCTTGAAATCGTCGCCGGGCAATACAAAGATATGTTCCCGGGATTTGGCCAGGCATTGTCAAAATTGTCAATTGGCGAAAAAGCCGTATTTTTCATCCCGTCTGAATTGGCATACGGGCCGCAAGGTGCAGGAAGTGTGATTCCGCCAAATGCCGATCTCATATTTGAAATCGAACTCAAACAATAATAGATTAACTGTTAATACCTATGAAACTAAAATTGATTGTCTTGCTGGTTTTGGGAATGACGACCGCATTCAGCCAAACCACCAGGAAAAAAACCACGACAAAAACGACCAAGACCGCAGTGGCAAAAATGCCGGCCGCGGAAGGCATTTTCGCGACTTTTGAAACCACTAAAGGAAACATCACCTGTGAGCTTGCATACAAAAGCACACCGATTACCGTCGCCAACTTCATATCGCTTGCTGAAGGCACAAACCCAATTATAGGCCAGCAATATAAAGGCAAACCGTTTTACGACGGGCTTAAATTCCACCGCGTGATCAAAGATTTCATGATCCAGGGCGGCGATCCGGCCGGAAATGGTTCAGGCGGCCCGGGCTACGCTTTCAAGGACGAAATCACCGACGCGATATTTGACAAAGCCGGTATTCTAGCGATGGCCAATGCCGGCCCCGGAACCAATGGAAGCCAATTTTTCACCACGCACAAAGACACGCCATGGCTCAACGGCAAGCAC
>JAEWLD010000197.1 GCA_023393485.1 Bacteroidota bacterium | reverse complement strand
GGTCTACATCAGCAGCAATTCGAACTGATTGCGGAAATAAGCATTGAAAACCGGCGAAAATATTTCGGATATGCCAAAAGAAGCGAATAGGATTTTTTGGTTGCTCGCCATCCTGATCTTGACAGGTTGCTGGAGACATACGCTTGTACAGCCGCGAGCCGAATCGCTATTGATTGAAGACCGCAAAACAGACATTTCAGCCGAAAAGTTCAATCAATACCTGAAAGCCGCGAAAAGCAAATGCGCGATTGATTCCGCCGGAAACATTTCGGGAACCGGCTACGCGCTCGAGACCGAATGCAAAGACGTCTGCTCGACCTATCTGTTGAATCGCGAAAACGGCATCAAAACAGATTTGGCCTGCGCGTATGATCAGGGAATACGGGGAGTCGTGTTTTCGCCTTCCTGCAAAAAACTGCTGACTTATGCCGGTTATGACGGCCCGGATTACACTGATTATTATGAATTCCGCAGCGAAATATATGTCTACAAATTTCACAAAAAGTCCTATCCGGCCAATTCGCCGGGCGTCATTCCTGGGATTTTTTCAAAGCAATGGTCTATAGCGGGCGTCGTATTTATTGATGACAATCACCTTGCGCTGAAATTGTATGATGGTGAACATTCTTCTGAAATGGATTATCGGTATGCGGTTCTGGACATTCGGTAATCCAGCAACCATTTACGGCGCAAGTCTTTCAATTTCCCAATCATTCGTCAATCGGTAACGGATACGGTCGTGAAGCCGGTTGCTCCTGCCCTGCCAGAATTCAACCTCGACAGGTCTTACCAGATAACCGCCCCAATGGTCGGGTCGTTTGATTTCCCCGGCAGGGAGTTTTCCGATCTCGCGCATCCTTTCTTCAATGACGTCGCGCGACGCAATGACCTGGCTTTGGTTTGAAATGATCGCGCCCCGCCTGCTGCCTTCAGGCCTGCTGTCAAAATAATTTTCCGAAACCGCGGCGCTTGTTTTTTCGGCTATGCCTTTGATGATGACCTGCCGTTCCATCGTCGGCCAGAAGAAAGAAAGACAGAGGTTTGGGTTTGCGGCAATCGCCCTGCCTTTTTCCGACTCGTAGTTGGTAAAGAACATGAAGCCTTCCTCACTGAATTTCTTCAAAAGCACAATCCGCGATTTTGGAAAACCGTCAAGCCCTATGGTTGAAACCGCCATGGCGTTCGCCTCGCCGCCGCTTGTTTCAGCGACTTCAAAAAACCAGCGGTTAAAAAGATTGATCGGGTCGTCGGGAATCGTGTTTTCAAGCAATTCGCCTTTTTCGTAGGATTTTCTGTAATCGGCAAGATCTTTCATTGTTTTCGGCAATTTTTTCGAGATCGGTTTTGGGCGCTGGCTATTTCCAGAATTCATCCGGATGTTCCATGAATTTTACATCGTCGTGAACCTCACTGATCATGTGAAGCTGTTCTTCAGTCGCGGCTTCCTGGATTTTTTCGAACAACTCGCGCTCTTCAAACCTGATGTGCGATTCAAGTAAACCGGCCAGTTCGGTCAATTTTTCTTCGCTGGCCGGCCGGCGCATCAGCGAACGGATCGCAGCGTGTTCGTCAAGCGCTTTTTTGACCAATCCGTCGTCGGGTCTAAGTACCGGAAACAGGTATTTTTCCTCGAGTTCAAAATGAGGCGCAAGATAATTCGCGTAAAACCATTGGGCGTAGGCTTCCATTCTTCCTATGGCAATTTGCTTCTTTAGGCCGGTGCGCAATTTCCAGCCAAGCAATAGCCCGTGATGATGGTCTTTGCTGTAAGGCTGAATTTCTTTGGCGCGTTTTAAGGGTTTTTTCATATTCCACCGAATCTGATTGAACTTCCGGCAATCAACATAATCACCCCGATAAGGGTGACTGAAATAATGTGGATTGCGATTAGATTGAGCATATTGTTGCCTGATTTCATTTTCGGGATGACAAAAAACTGCGCACTCAATGCGAAACACAGCGTCATTCCGAGAAGCAATAGTTTTATTGAGACGACTTTCTCTATCGGATCCGAAAAGTGAAACCACCGATTCGGATAAACCCCGAAATCAAGCGCCATCGCAACGCCGCTTGAAACCGAAACAAGCAGCGAAATCATACCGAGGCGCTCAAACCGCGACTGGAAATCCAGGATGATGGACTTGTCTTTTGTTTTTAAGGCCTTTGGCAAATGAAGTATGGCGAGAATCAGATGTCCGCCTATCCAAACAGTTGCCGCCAAAAGGTGGAAGATCAATAAAATGTGATGATAGTTCATGGGCTGAGAAAATACAATATTAAAACAATAAAGTTAGTGGTATTATGACCGGAATCATAAATGGGCTTGCGATATTCCGAGGTACTTTGCACGGTCAATGGATCGATTGGTAAACTGGTAAGATGAAACGAGAGACAACAATTCACCTTTTGTCAAATAATTAGGAAAAATCCTTATTTATTGTCTTTCTTTTTAATCCTTTTTTTGTAAATTAGAAATATCTAAAATGTGACGACGGTCATTAACCAAACAGAACTTCAATCTTAATTTTGTAACGTATTTATACACTAACACTCACTATTTATGAAAAAACTAGCAATTTTATTATTCAGCTTCACATTTTTGGTTTCATGCGGAGACAAACAAAAAAAAGACAATGAAGAAGAAGTAGTTGTACCGGCAAGTGACGGAGTTGACGATGGTCAGGCCGCAGCCCAAGGGCCGGAAACATATGATCCGAACCGGGGCGAGGGAAAATGGGACAAAGTAGACTTGTCGCCGAACCTTGACAAAGCCATGGCCGAAAAGGGTAAAGCCGTTGCCGGCGTAAAATGCCTCTCATGCCATAAACCGACAGACGAAAAACTGGTTGGCCCGGGCTGGAAGGGCGTAACTTCAAGACATGCGCCGCACTGGATCATGAACTTCATCACAAACCCTGACCCGATGATAGACAAAGATCCTAAGGTCCAGGCCCAACTTGAAATTTGTCTGGTCCGCATGCCGAACCAAGGCTTGAGCGATGAAGAAGCCAGAAATATTCTTGAATACATGCGCGAAATCGACGGCGTAAAATAGTCGACAATTAAGTTTATTCCCTATGAAAAACAAAATTATGGCGGCAATCGCCGTGGCCTTTTTGGGAAGTTCAGTAATTATTTCCTGTAAACCAAAAAGTTCAGACGATGCCGTAAGTGGCGATGCTGCGCAAAAAGCCTACGTTGCACCTGGTAAATACGATGAGTTTTACAACTTCGTATCAGGCGGATTCAGCGGTCAAATGAGTGTCTATGGCCTGCCCAGCGGAAGGTTGTTGAAAGTGATTCCGGTGTTTTCGGTAGATCCCGAAAAAGGCTGGGGATACAGTGAGGAAACCAAACCGATGCTCAATACCTCGCACGGAATGGTGCCGTGGGATGATTTGCACCACATCAATATGTCACAGACAAACGGAGAAATTGACGGCCGGTGGGCGTTTGCCAACGGCAATAATACGCCGCGCATCGCCAGGGTCGATCTGAAAACGTTCAAAACGGCCGAAATCCTTGAAATCCCGAACAGCGCTGGAAATCACTCATCGCCGTTCATTACCGAAAACACTGAGTATGTTGTTGCAGGCACGCGTTTCAGCGTTCCGGCTGATTACTCGAACGGAGACGTGCCTATCAAAAGTTATAAGGAAAACTTCAAAGGACACATCAGTTTTGTCAAAGTCGGTAAAAACGGTGAAATGGACATCGCCTTCCAGCTCTTGACTCCGGGCGTGAATTTCGACCTGTCACACGCCGGTAAAGGAAAGTCGCACGGATGGTTTTTCTTCTCGACGTACAATACAGAACAGGCAAACTCATTGCTTGAAGTCAATGCATCGCAGAAAGACAAGGACTTCATTATGGCTGTAAACTGGAAAAAAGCCGAAGAATACGTTAAGGCGGGAAAAGGAAAAGTACAGTCGGTTAAATATGCCCATAACACTTGGGACGAAAAAACCCATTCTGCAAAATCTGAAATCAAGACTCAGGTTTTGGTGTTGGATGCCATGGCGCTGAAAGACATCTGTTACATGATTCCTTGCCCTAAATCACCACACGGCTGCGACGTTGACCCAACCGGCGAATACATTGTTGGCAGCGGAAAACTGGCAGCGCTGATCCCGGTGTTCAGTTTCGACAAAATGCAGGCTGCCATCGCCAAAAAAGATTATGATGGCAGTTATGAAGGAATTCCGGTGCTCAAATACGAGTCTGTGCTGCATGGCGAAGTCAAAAAGCCGGGATTGGGCCCGTTGCACACCGAATTTGACGCGAAAGGAAATGCATATACTTCGTTCTTCGTTTCTTCCGAAATTGTCAAATGGGATATCAAAAGCCTGAAAATCATTGACCGTGTGCCAACTTATTATTCAATCGGCCACCTGATGGTTCCCGGTGGCGACAGCCGCAAACCATTTGGCAAATATCTCGTCGCCTACAATAAGATTACCAAAGACCGCTATCTGCCAACCGGGCCTGAACTTGCACAAAGTGCGCAGCTCTTTGACATCAGTGGGGAAAAAATGAAACTAATCCTGGATTACCCAACGATCGGTGAACCGCACTATGCGCAGGCCGCGCCTGCCGATCTGATCAGAAACAACGGTCAATTAAAGTTCTTCAAACTCGATGATAACAATCACCCTTACGCCACAAAAGGCGAAAAAGAGTCAAAAGTCGTCAGGGAAGGCAATAAAGTCCACGTCTATATTACTGCAATCCGTTCACACTTCTCACCTGACAATATTGAAGGTATCCAACTTGGCGATGAAGTGTACTTCCACGTCACCAACCTTGAGCAGGACTGGGATGTACCGCACGGATTCGCAGTCAAAGGCGCCAACAACGGCGAATTGCTGATCATGCCTGGCGAAACCACAACACTCAAATGGGTTCCTGACCATGTTGGCATGTATCCGATCTATTGCACTGATTTTTGCAGCGCGCTCCATCAGGAGATGTCGGGTTATGTCCGGGTATCGCCCAAAGGCAGCAATGTCCCGCTCTCGTTTAGCCTCGGGGATAACGCGCCGGCGGCAAAATAAATAATAATCATAAGGGGCAAAAGAGATTTTGCCCTTTTAAATTCTAATGCTATGGTCATTTCAAAAGTATCGCTGACATCAAAACTCTGTTTGCTTGCAGCAAGCCTTCTCTTTATTGGATCGCTTTTTTTTCCGATGTGGCAGATAGACCTGGTCGCACCACAATATCCCGAAGGCCTGGTGTTGAAACTCCACGCCAATAAGATCGGCGGCGATGTAGACATCATCAACGGGTTGAACCATTACATCGGGATGAAAACCCTTCATACCGAAAATTTCCCTGAATTTGCATTTCTCCCGTACATCATGATCGCTTTTGGCGCTGCATCGCTGATCATGGTTTTCTTTTCAAACAAAAAAAGCATCTCAGCCCTATTC
>JAEWLD010000150.1 GCA_023393485.1 Bacteroidota bacterium | reverse complement strand
TCATAATCCATGCCGTCGAACTCGGAAAAAATATCCTGTGTGTTTTTACCGAAAATATTCGCCAATACGTTCAAACGGCCGCGGTGCGCCATTCCCATGACAAATTGTTCAACGCCTTTTTCGGCAGCGGCCTCAATCAATGCGTCGATTCCGGGAATCAGTGATTCGCCGCCTTCAAGCGAAAAACGTTTTTGGCCGACGTATTTGGTGTGGAGAAAGTTTTCAAAAGAAACCGCCTCGTTCAATTTTGCCAAAATGTGTTTTTTTTGATCGGCGGAAAATCTCGGATGATTGTCATTGTAGCCGATCTTATCCTGAATCCACTGCGTAACTTCGGGCTTTCTGATGTACATGTATTCAACGCCGATTGACTCGCAGTAAATCCTGTTCAAATGGTCGAGGATTTCAGAAAGCGTACAGGGCTGGAGTTTCATCGCTTTGGCCGCATCGAAAACCGTGTTCAAATCAGCCGAAGACAGGCCGTAATTTTCCAGGTCAAGCGTAGGCGAATAAGTTCTCCTGTTGCGAACCGGATTGGTTTTGGTAAACAAATGGCCGCGCGTACGATAGGCGTCGATCAGGTTGAGTACCGCAAATTCCTTTTGGAGTTTCTCTGACTGCTCGGTAAAATCACATTCGCCATTTTGCACCATTTGCGCAATCTGGTCGGCATGGTCGCCATACGACGAACCGAAGTCAAAACCCTGGAAAAAGCTTCTCCAGCTTGGCTCAACGCTATCTGGATTTTCAAGATATTGGTCGTATAAATCAGCGAAAAATTCGGTATGGGCTGCGTTTAAGAAGGAAAACCGATCCATAATTTTTGTGAAAGTTCTGGTAGTTTGTAAATAGTCCGGCAAAAGTACGACAAATCAAATAATTTCCGTTTCTTTTTAAGAACTCATTTTGACTTTTTCGGTTGTAGCGAAAAATAAAAGATAATTTTACAGCCGACTGAAAAAATCAAAATGAGTTCTTACTTTTATACATTAGTAAATCAACCTTTGACAAGCTATGAAAATCTCCGTTAAAATGCTGTTGTCGGCCAGTTGTCTTTTGATTTTTTCGACTGCCGTTTTTGCCCAGGATTCAATTCGCGTCAAGGAGAAAAGTGATTTTTGGAGCCGAGTAAGGTTTGGCGGCGGATTCGGCGCTGCGTTCGGAAACGACTTCTCGAACTTTTCACTATCGCCGGGCGCGGTTTACGAATTGAACGATTATGTCGGGATCGGCGTCGGGTTGCAGGCCAGTTACGTCAAGGTCGATGGTGATTATGACCCGTTTGATGACAACCTGAGCAATTACAAATCGTGGATTTATGGCGGAAGCCTGATCGGCTTATTTAACGTGATCGAGGAATTGCAATTGTCGCTTGAACTCGAACAAGTACGCGTCAACAGTGAATTTTCATATCCGGACGAGCCAAGCTTCAACGACGATTTCTGGAACACTGCGCTGTTTGTCGGCGCCGGTTATCGCGCACAAAACGTGACGTTGGGCGTGCGTTACAATTTGCTTTTTGACCCCGACAAAAGCGTCTATTACAATCCGTTCATGCCTTTTGTGCGGGTGTATTTTTAACGACATTCATTGTTCAACATTCGCAGTGTTTTTGGGACGCCATTTAACGACTTTTGAATTTAAGTTAAGCGATTCCTGAACCACACCTTTTGCCATTCGCGTTTCAAAATCAGAAACGAGACTTCTTTGGCCAATTCCGCAATGTCTGAACCGTCAAGCTGTTTGACCTGATTTTCGGGAACATCAATGATGTAAAGCAAATTGAGATATTCCGCAAACCGATGATGGATCAGCCTGAAGATTTTTTCGTGAAGCTGTACTTTCAATTCTTCGGGCGACGTGCTTGCCGGAAAATCAACCGGCTCGTTTGCCAGGTTGAAATCCTTGTTGAGCTGATCAAGAAGTTTAGGATAAAGCGATTCCTGGGCGGCTTCGGCCAATAACAAATCTGTATTTTTTGGGGCGACGAACATACTTGACTAAATGTGGTTGAAAAAATATGGCTTTGCGATGCTTAAAAAAAATGTGTTTTTCCCGTAATATGCTTTTCCGGCCTCTCGCTAAGGAACCATCGGGAACCATCTTCCCTTTCCCCAGCCATTAAAATACGAATTTCCGGAACACTACCATTACGGGAAAACCATACGGTTTATTAAACTTTTCGTTGCATTAAACTCTCGCCGAAATCGCGCAGAACTGCCTTTTTGTCCTGGGCAATGTCCATTTTTTCAAGCGTTTCAAACGCGCGGAAAGTATATTTTCTTATGGCATCGACTGCCGCATTTGACGCGCCGGTTTCATTGAAAATTGCTTTGACAGATGCAATTTTACCGGTCACGTCTTCAGACTCGTTCGCAAACCATTCCGACAATAATTCCGCTTGTTCCCCCGACGCGTATTCTTTCGCTTTTAGGAATAAATAGGTTTTCTTGTTTTCAATGATATCGCCGCCGAGTTGCTTGCCAAAAGTTTCGGGGTCGCCAAAGGCGTCGAGGTAATCATCCTGGATTTGGAAAGCGATGCCGAGATTGCGTCCGAATTCATAAATCGCGTCGCAATTTTCCTCGGACGTACCGGCGATGATCGCGCCCATTTTGAGCGCTGCCGCCACAAGCACGGCGGTTTTGTATTCGATCATCTTGAGGTATTGGTCAATTGTGACATCGCCGCGATTCTCAAAATCGACATCCCATTGCTGGCCTTCGCAGACTTCGATCGCGGTTTTGCTGAACAGTTTTGCCAATGCGCGGAATATGGTTGGCTCGTAGGATTCAAAATGTTGGTAGGCGAGAATCAGCATCGCGTCGCCCGACAGGATTCCGGTATTCACATTCCATTTTTCGTGAACCGTTTCATTGCCGCGGCGCAGCGGTGCATCGTCCATGATGTCGTCGTGGACGAGCGAGAAATTGTGGAAAACCTCGACCGCGATTGCCGCCGGCATTGCATGCTGATGATCGGCGCCGAAAATTTCGGCCGAAAGCAACGTCAGAACCGGACGCATCCGCTTGCCGCCCAATGCCAAAATGTAATTGATCGGCTCGTAAAGGTTTTTGGGTTCCCTGACGCCGACGGAATTGTGTAAGGCGTCAACAAAGGCGGCGCGATACTGGTCTATCGAATGCATTGAATTTTTTTGCTAAGATATGAAATGCATCGATAGGATTATGTCGCAATCACATGCGCTGAATGTCGTTTTGACCCATCCGGTAACTGCGTCTGCGTCAGTTACTTTGCAGTTATAAAATCAGAATGTTAAAATTTTGTAAATGCTTTGGAAACTATTTTTGTGTCTAAAGTTTCCAGCCTACATTTGCGCCACATTTTTTAACAACGGGTTTAATGAAAGAGAAAATCATCGAAAAAGCCGCCGAACTTTTCCTAAAGGTTGGTTTTAAGAGCATTACGATGGACGATATTGCCTCAAAAATGGGCATATCGAAAAAGACGCTGTACAAATATTTTGCGAATAAGGAAGTATTGGTTGACGAAACTACGATGGATTTCCAGCGTAAAATCCACTCAAAAATCGAAGACATCATCGCCAAAGATTACAACCCGATCCGCGAATTATTTGAAATCAAAAAAAGTATACAAGGCTTTTTTCAGATCACCGAAACCTCGCCATTGTATCAATTGAAAAAGCACTATCCGGAAACACATGAGAAACTGATGTCATGCGAACAGCAGGAATGTACGCATTTTTTCACGCAGAACATCCACAAAGGCATTGCCGCGGGATTGTATGGGAAAGAAACCGACATTGACACCTGCACGCTATTTTATTATACGCTGATGATGCACATCAATGAGAATACGGTGCTTGAAAAAGACATCCACAAGCTTGATTTCGCGCTGCTCGAATACCATACGCGCGCCATTGCTACGGCCGAAGGCATCATCGAACTCGAAAAACAACTGGCAACACTAAACTAAATCAAATCAATCTATGCGAAAACTAACACTAATCATGCTGCTCGTCTTTGCGGTTTCAACGGCCCAGGAAAAACCAAAGGAGAGCTTCAGCTTCAGCCTCCAGGAAGCCATTGAACACGCGCTCAAACACAATTATACTGTAATCAATTCCGGCCGGGACATTGAAAAAGCCGAAAAGAAAAAATGGGAAACCACGGCAACCGGTTTGCCGCAAATCAACGGCGCGGTTGATTATACCTATAATATAGAGATTCCGCTCAACCCTATTCCGGCGCGGTTTTTTGACCCCGATGCGCCAGACGGTGAATTCGCGGCCGTACCATTCAGCCCAAAGCAATCGGTGAATGCGCGTGCGACTTTGAGCCAGTTGATTTTTGACGGTTCGTACATCGTCGCATTACAGGCGTCAAAAACCTATCTTGAGTATTACCGCAATTACAAGCGGAAGACTGACATTGAAGTCCGTGAAATGGTTGTTCAGGCATATGGAAATGTCTTGCTGGCCGAAGAAAGCACGGC
>JAEWLD010000129.1 GCA_023393485.1 Bacteroidota bacterium | reverse complement strand
GACTAAAACTACGATTATCGCGCTGCATCATCCGCTGATTTCAAACGGAATCCACGGCGGGCAATATTCGCTTTCGAAAATGTTGTTTCCCATTCAGGCAGACATCCCGCTGCCGGTAATCGGCGGAATCATTAACCTGGTCAGGAAGACTTCGGGTCTGAACCCGCAAGATATTCAAAGCCGCAGATATGCCACAATGGTAAACCGAATCAAAGCAATGGTGCATGAGCGCGAAAACGTCATTGTAGTTTCTGGCCATGAGCACAATCTGCAGTACATTGAGCGTGACGGAATCAAGCAGATCGTTTCGGGAGCCGGATCCAAGACAGAGGCAGCGCACGCCGCCGGGCCGGAGGACTTCACTTTTGGCGGCAACGGCTATGCTACGATTGAAATCTATGATTCGGGCGAGGCCAATCTCGTTTTTTGGGGCGTCAAAGGCAAAACGCTTGAGCCGTTGTTTAAAAAGCAACTCATCGGCCGCAAACCCAAGCCATCGGTTGATTACCCCGATCAGTTTCCTGCGGTGCAAAGTGCGACGGTGTATGACGATTCGCTGCTTCAAAAAGGCGGAATCTACAATGCGCTCTGGGGAAAACATTATCGCGACATATACGGAATTCAGGTAAAAGCCAAAACCGTCAGCCTCGACACGCTTTACGGCGGGCTTAAACCCGATATCGTTGGCGGCGGACATCAGTCGATGACGCTCCGGCTTGATGACAAAAATGACCGGCCTTACGTGATGCGCGGCATAAAAAAGAGTGCCACGCGGTTTTTGAAAACCGTTGCTTTCAAAGACAAGACGGTCGATTTCAAAAACACTTACATCGAGGAATTTTTATTGGATTTTTATACGACCACGCATCCGTTTACGCCATTTGTAATGCCAAAACTCGCCGAAAGCCTCAAACTCTACCATACCAATCCGAAGCTGTTTTACGTGCCAAAACAAAAGCAACTCGGCATTTTCAACAGCCAGTTCGGCGACGAGCTTTACATGATTGAAGAGCGTCCGGCCAAAGGTTTTGAGAAGCTGCCTTCGTTCGGGAATGCCGACGCCATTCTGTCTACCGAAGAAATGCTGGTCAACCTGCACAAAGATGAAAAGTACAAAGTCGATGAGAAAACCTATATCCGGGCGCGGCTTTTTGATATGATTCTCGGTGATTGGGACAGGCATCACGACCAATGGCGTTGGGCTGAAAAAAAGCGCGGCGACAGCATTGTCTACACGCCGATTCCACGTGATCACGACCAGGCTTTCAGCAAATACGACGGCATTTTACTCAAGCTGATTCTCAGGATGCCGGCGCTTCGCCACATGCAGACTTATTCCGATGACATCGCAAACATCAAATGGCTCAACCGCGAAGCCTATGCGCTCGACCTCGCGCTGATCCGTACCGCATCGAGGGAAGACTGGCTTGCCGAGGCCGACTATATCAAAGCCAGCCTCACCGATCAGGTTATTGATGAAGCCTTTGCCCAAATGCCGCCCGAAGTTAGGGAAAGATACATCGGCGAGGTCAAACGCAATCTGGCGCTCAGGCGCGATAAGGCCGATGATTACGCCAAAAAGTATTACGATGTCCTGCGAAAAACCGTGATCGTTGTCGGAACTGACAAAAAAGACAAATTCGAAATCTTCCGTCGCGATGACGGGCTTACCGAAGTCAAAGTGTCGCGATTGAAAAAAGACGGCATCGAATTGATTTCGGACCAGCTTTACAGCGGCAAAGAAACTTCAGAAATCTGGATATACGGGCTTGACGACGATGACCAGTACGAGGTTTCCGGAAAGCACAAAAATCCAATCACGATTCGGCTGATCGGCGGGCTGAACCATGATTCCTATACGATAGTCAATGGCAGGAAAATCAAGGTTTACGATTTCAAGTCAAAAGAAAACACGTTCAAAATCTCGGGCACGAAACCCATCTTGAGCGATAGCTATGAACTCAATAGCTATGATTACGAGAAGCCAACCTACAACACGCTTTCGGGCTTTCCGGGCATCGGCTACAACCCTGATGACGGCATTAAACTGGGCATTGCCGCGTTCTACACGGTCAACGGTTTTGAGCGCAATCCGTACACCCAAAAACACACGCTCAAGGCGAATTACTATTTTGCGACGTTTGGTTATGAATTGCTTTATTCAGGACTTTTTCCAAAACGCCAGTCAGAATGGAAGTTTCAGCTGGATGCGAAAATGACCAGCCCGAATTTCGCCTATAATTTCTTCGGTTACGGCAATGAAACGCCAAACCATGACGATGATAACGGCATGGATTACAACCGCGTCAAAACCCAGGTTTTTAGCCTTGCCCCGGCGGCGGTCTGGAATAGCAGCCGCGGCGCTTATTTTTCGGCGCAGGCTATTTTTGAATCGTTTGAAGTTGACCGTACGCCAAACCGTTTTGTCGGAACGGGCGTGGTTGATGACCGTGTTTTCGATGCGCAGAATTTTGCAGGCATGAACCTTAAATACGGTTTCGAGAATTATGACAATGACGTCAACCCGACGCTCGGCATGCAGTTCCATCTCGATGCCGGATTCAGTGTAAATGTTGAAGAACCGAGCCGTTATGTGCCACATCTATCAGGCGCAATAGGGTTTACGCACCGTTTGCTCACGGCCGAAAAACTCGTTTTGGCGACGCTGGCACAAGGCAAAATGTTGTTCAGCGACGAATTTGAATTTTACCAAATGGCGACCATCGGCGGCGACAATGGTCTTCGGGGTTTCAGGAACCAGCGTTTTTCGGGCAAGCAATCATTTTTTCACTCGACCGATCTGCGGTATGAAATCGGGCGTGTTAAAAACGGCATCATCCCTTTGAGCTACGGCGCACTCGGCGGCTTTGACTACGGCCGCGTCTGGCTTGACGATGACAGTTCAAGAAAGTGGCACACGTCTTACGGCGGCGGGCTTTGGGTCAGCGGCCTCGACTCGCTTACCGCGCGGGTATCGTATTTCCAATCCAGTGATGGCGGGCGGTTTTCTGTCGGGATCGGCTTTGGTTTTTAGAGTTTGAGTTCGTATAATTTGCCGCCGGCGTGTTTGGCGCGCTCATCAACCAGGTAAAGTTTGTTGCCTGTCTTGAAACAAATGCCTTCGAGTTGGGATTCAGTGCCCAAATCAATTTCGCGCACGTTTCCGTGTAGAAAATCGTCGCCGTTAAATTTGTTTATGATCCAGACTTTGCGATTGCTCAGCAGTGCGATTTTTTTACCGTCGTTGCTGATATCGGCGCCGGTAATTCCGCATTTTCGGAAACTCTCACAGGTCGGAAACTCGCCAACGAGCGTCGCCGGATGGTTGCCCTGGATGGCCGAAATGCGATAAAGCCGTGAATTGCCGCCTTGCGCACTACGGTTTTTTGTAAA
>JAEWLD010000106.1 GCA_023393485.1 Bacteroidota bacterium | reverse complement strand
GGTCGGGATTCTGTTTGGAATTTACAACGGCGTTTCGGCAATTTTTGCGTTCATGCTTCCGGCGATCGCTAAAAAAATCGGCCGGAAATCTGCCCATGCCGGTTCGCTTATTATTGGCGGCATCGGGTTGATTTCAATATATTTCATGCCCGACGAAAACTGGCTGATTCTCTCGATGATCTGTATCGGAATTGCCTGGGCGAGCATTCTGGCGATGCCATACGCAATTCTGGCAGGCGCAATCCATCCTAAGAAAATGGGCGTCTACATGGGCATTTTCAATTTCTTTATCGTTATCCCGCAGATTGTCAATGCGCTGATCGGCGGCCCATTGGTAAAATACCTTTACAATGACAATGCGATTTTCGCGCTCGTGACCAGCGGCGTCAGTTTCCTGATTGCGGCGGCGCTCGTAACGCGGGTCAAAGACAAAAACAACCTGAATCCATGAATAAAAAAGCTTTCATATTTGACCTCGATGGCGTAATTGTAGACACGGCCAAATACCATTTTTTGGCGTGGCAGAAAATCTCCGATGCGCTCGGGATCGAATTTACCCCGGAACACAACGAACACCTCAAAGGCGTGAGCCGAGTCCGGTCTCTCGAGATCATTCTCGAGCTCGGCAAGATCAAGGCGTCGCAAAAAGACAAAGATGTTTGGCTGCGTCAGAAAAATCAGGATTACCTCAGATACATAGACGCAATGGACGAAACTGAAATCCTTAGCGGCGTACTCAACATCCTGCAATTCCTCAAAGAAAAAGACCAGCCGATTGCCCTTGGTTCTGCCAGCAAAAACGCACGACCGATTCTTGAAAAAGTCAAATTGCTACATTTTTTCGATGCTGTCGTGGACGGCAACGACGTAACCGACGCAAAGCCGAATCCCGAAGTTTTTCTTCAAGCGGCAAAAAAACTCAAGATCAAGCCCGAATGCGCAATTGTATTTGAAGACGCCGTCGCGGGAATTGAAGCGGCCAACATTGCGCAAATGACAAGCGTCGGCATCGGTGATTGTAAAATCCTGAAAGCGGCGCAATATTGCTTTCCGGACTTTAATCATATTGATTCGAGTTTTATTGAGACGTTGATAAAGAAATAGTCGAACGTCGAACGTCGAACGACAAACGTCGAACGTCGAACGTCGAACGTCGAACGACAAACGAGAAAAAGAAAATCAATAAACAAGTATCATTTCACCCTAAAGAGTGATGTTCAAATAGTCGAAAGCATCGTTGGACGTTTGACGTTCGACGTTTGACCAAAAATTTAAAAAATGCACCAAGATTATATAAAACCAGACAACTGGTCCATCATTGAAGAAGGCTTTGACCCTGACAGCGTCAAGTCGTCCGAGAGCTTGTTCAGTCTTGGCAACGGCCGCATGGGCCAACGCGCCAATTTTGAGGAAACTTATTCGGGCGAAACGTTTCAGGGCAGTTACATTGCCGGCGTTTATTATCCTGACAAAACCAAGGTCGGCTGGTGGAAAAACGGTTATCCCGAATATTTCGCCAAAGTGTTGAACGCGCCAAACTGGATTGGGATTGGCATTGAGATCAACGGCGAAAACCTTGATCTGAACACCTGTCCAGTCGTCAAAAATTTCAGGCGCGAACTCAATATGAAAGAAGGCTGGTATCACCGCTCATTTGAGGCGACATTACGGAACGGAACTGAAATTTCAGTGAATGTGCGCCGTTTCCTTTCGATGGAACTCGATGAAGCCGGATTAATCAACTACGAAATCACGCCGCAGAACCGCGATGCTGACATTGTCTACAAACCGTATGTTGATGCCGGCGTCCACAATGAAGATGCGAATTGGGAAGAAAAATTCTGGGAACCGCTTCAGGTGTTGCATTCGGGCAACGATGCCTTCGTGACCGCGCGCACGTTCAAGACGCATTTTACGGCTACGACCTTTATGCACAATTCGATCTTGATTGACGGCAAAGATTTGGAACTATCGGCTGAAAACATCGCAAAAACGGCTGATAAAATCGAGTTTAGTTATCGCATTTCGATTCAAAAAAGCCAAACGTCGGCGATTCGAAAAATTGGCGGCTATACGGCATCGATGAATCACGAAAACACAAATGCAGCGGCGGAAAATGTAATCAAATCGGCTATTGCCAAAGGCTATGACACATTGTTGAAAGAACAGACCGAAGCCTGGGCGCACATCTGGGAAATGAGCGATATCACAATTGACGGCGACGTGAAAGCACAACAAGGCATCCGCTTTAATATCTTTCAGCTGAACCAGACCTATTCGGGGAAAGATTCCCGATTGAACATCGGCCCGAAAGGTTTTACCGGCGAAAAATACGGCGGCTCGACCTATTGGGACACCGAGGCGTATTGCATTCCGTTTTATATGGCGACCAAAGACCAGCACGTCGCGAGAAATTTGTTGACTTACCGATTCAACCAACTCGACAAGGCAATAGAGAACGCGGCGAAACTTGGGTTTACAAACGGCGCGGCACTCTATCCGATGGTGACGATGAACGGCGAAGAATGCCACAATGAATGGGAAATCACTTTTGAGGAAATCCATCGGAACGGCGCGATTGCGTTCGCCATCTATAATTATCATCGGTTCACCGGCGACTATTCGTACATTCCCGAGAAAGGGCTTGAAGTATTGATTGGGATTGCGCGTTTCTGGCATCAGCGCGCCACTTTTTCGTCGGAAAAAAATCAATATGTCATCCTTGGCGTGACCGGCCCGAATGAGTATGAAAACAACGTCAACAACAATTGGTATACGAATTACCTCGCAAAGTGGTGCATTAATTACGCGGCTGGACAGATTGAGAAGGTCCGAACTCAATATCCGGCAGATTTTTCACGGATCATGAAAAAAACCAAACTGGATGACGTTGAAGTTTCGCATTGGAAAAAAGTCGCCGATCATATGTATTTTCCATACTCAGAAGAACACGGAGTTTATTTGCAGCAGGACGGTTTCCTCGATAAAGAGCTTGTAAAAGTGCATGAACTTGACCGCTCGCAGCGTCCGATCAACCAGAAATGGTCGTGGGACAGGATTTTGCGGTCGCCTTATATCAAGCAGGCTGACGTTCTGCAAGGGTTTTATTTTTTCGAGGATCATTTTTCTTTGGAACAGCTTGAAAAACATTTTGATTTTTATGAGCCGTTTACCGTACATGAAAGTTCTTTATCGCCTTGTGTCCATTCAATCCAAGCAGCGATTTTGGGCAAAATGGACATGGCTTATACGTTCTATTTGCGCACGTCGCGACTTGATCTTGACGATTACAATAAAGAAGTTGAAGAAGGCTGCCACATCACGTCGATGGCCGGCACCTGGATGAGCATTGTGGAAGGTTTTGGCGGGATGCGCATCAAGAATGACATGTTGCATTTTACGCCGCGAATCCCGAAAGAGTGGAATGGGTATTCCTTTAAGATTAATTTCCGGAACCAAATCCTGAAGATTTCAGTTGGGGCGAATGAAACGAAGTTTTGGCTTGAAGGCGCCCACGGGATTCGGGTTGTCGTGAACGGGAAAGAGATTGGTGTTGAACCGGGTGGTTTGGTTGCGGTTTAGGAAAATGTACGGGGAAACCCCAAAGGTTTTCAAAACCTTTGGGGTTTATTTGGGAATGCAAAAACTCCAACCACTCCTACCAGGCAAAACCTTCAAAATCATTCAACAGGGCAATGGCGAAGAACCGATTTTCTTCACCGCGGAAAACAGGGCATATTTCCAAACTTTACTCGAAAAACATTTACTGCCCGTTTGTGAAATTGTAAGTTGCCAATTGTCACGGCATAGGATTGAGCTAATCATAAAGTTTCGCGACGAGGACATCCCTGAGAAATTTAAGGGAAAGTTGCATTTGCCATTGTCAAATATGTTCAACAGTTATGCAAAGTCGATCAACAAACGATACAATAGAAAAGGAAGCTTGTTTAAGCGCCGTTTTGATAGAATAGAGATGTTTAATCCAATTTTCTAAATTTGGAAATCATGAAATTAGGAAAAGTCATTTTGTCTTGCAAGGCCAAACCCCAAAGGTTTTTAAAACCTTTGGGGTTTATATTAATAATAATATATACGCTCAACGTCCAATCCCAACCCCAAAAAACCGAACCTCCATTCTGGTTCGCCGGAATGAAAAACCCCGAGCTCCAAATCCTGTTTTACGGCAAAAACATCTCTCAGAACAATATTTCAGTCTCCAACAATGTCACTATCACCAACGTTACCAAAACTGAAAGCCCAAATTATGTCTTTGTCACAATCAACACTAAAAACATTCCCGCTTCAGAGCTGACTTTCACCTTCAAGTCAAACAACAAAACAAACTTCACCAAAAAATACGAACTGAAAGCCCGTCGTAAAAATTCGGCATTTCGACAAGGTTTCAATTCGTCGGACATGATTTACTTGCTAATGCCCGATCGTTTCGCCAACGGCAACCCAGATAACGACTCAACGACCGGCACCTCTGAAAAAGCCGACCGTACCAATCCCGGCGGGCGCCATGGCGGAGACATCGAAGGCATCATCAATCACCTCGACTACGTTAAAGAACTTGGTGCAACGGCAATCTGGTCAACGCCGCTATGCGAGGATAACGATGACCGCGGCTCCTATCACGGTTATGGCCAATCCGACGTTTACAAAATCGATCCGCGCTACGGCACAAATGACGATTATCTTAGGCTTTCATCGGAGCTTCATCAGCGCGACATGAAACTTATCATGGACTATGTCACCAATCACTGGGGCAAACACTGGACATTTCAAGATATGCCAACTTATGATTGGCTACACCAATTTCCCGGTTACGCCCAGACCAATTACCGCATGACGACGCAATTTGATCCGAACGTTTCGGCGATCGACGCCAAAATGTGCGTGGACGGCTGGTTTGTAAAGTCGATGCCTGATTTGAACCAATCAAACCCGCTCATGTTGAATTATCTGATCCAGAATGCAATTTGGTGGATCGAATATGCCACCCTTGACGGCTTTCGGGTCGACACCTATTCGTATTGCGACAAAGAAGGCATCGCAAAATGGACCAAAGCCATCACCGATGAATACCCATATTTCAACATCGTCGGCGAAGTCTGGATGCATGATCAGGCGCAAATGGCTTATTGGCAAAAGGATTCAAAAATCGGTGCGATTGACAGTTACAACTCACACCTGCCATCGGTAATGGATTTCACGCTTGTTGATGCGCTTGGCAACGTTTTCAATGAAGACAAACCCGAATGGGACAAAGGCATCATCAAAATCTACGAAAATTTCACAAACGATTTCCTTTATCCGAACCCAAACAACCTTTTGGTGTTCGCCGAAAACCACGATACCCAACGTTTCAACCAGGTTTACCCGGACATCCGCAAGTACAAAATGGCGATGGCGATCATTGCGACGATCCGAGGCATTCCACAACTGTATTCAGGCTCCGAAATCGGGATGAAAGGCGACAAAGCAATCGGCGATCATGATATCCGCCGCGATTTTCCCGGCGGCTGGCAAGGCGATCAAAACAATGCGTTCACACAATCGGGCCGCACAGTTGAACAAAATGACTACTTCAATTATACTTCAAAACTGCTCAATTGGCGCAAAAACAAGCCTGTAATCCACGGCGGCAGAAC
>JAEWLD010000008.1 GCA_023393485.1 Bacteroidota bacterium | reverse complement strand
TGCACCGAGGAGCAGCACGCACAGAACCGCCGCTCGGAGTTCATCATCGTAAAGGGTGCCGAACAGCAGGAATGACACACAGGCAATAACTGAAAAACCCGGGAGAGATTCCGGGTTTTTTTATTTTGGATAGAAGTTTCGGAAAAATAGCATTCGCGTGAGCGATGGAAGCGGCATCCTTTTGCGAGGCCACGAGCAAAAGATAGAGCGGACAGCGCGGCGGCGTTGGGAAATGTTTGGTTCAGACAGGCGCATGATAACGCCGACACGCCCAAAACCCAATTGATTCCGGCGTACACCCGGCGAAACGTATTGGTTTGTGAAGCTTCGACTACGCCGAATCTATTCCGGTTTTTTATTTAAAGTGTTTAATTGCGTTTGAATGAATTCAGCGGCTTTCTCCAGAACCGCTTCAGGAACTTCTTTATGCGGTGTGTGCCCAACATTTGGAATTATGAATTTTTGGGCGATGCCCGACACCTGCGTTATTGTTTTTTCGACTTGATTTAATGTGCCAAATTCATCGGCATCGCCTTGAATAAACAACAGCGGGCAAGTTACATTTGGCAGGAGAGTCAGAATGTTCCAACTTCGGAAATCTGCGCGCGTCCATGTTTCGGTCCAAGCCTTAAAAAGCGTTTCGACTTTACGACCATGGTATTTTTCCAGACGCAACCCCAGATCAGTAGTTTGATAAGCATCCATTGCATCATAAATGCCTTTTAACGTAATATCTTCAACAAAGACGTGCGCAGCTTCGCAAATGACGGCTTTGACTTTTGTAGGGCATTTATTGGCGGCGAGAAGGGAAATTGTGCCGCCGTCGCTGTGGCCGAACAAAATCGCGGAATCGATTCGCAAGACATTAAGCAGCTCAGTCACTGTATCAGCTTCTGCTTCCATGTAATTTACGGGCCTTACAAAACTTGGCATTGGCGCCGACTTGCCGTAGCCGAGCCGGTCGTAAACCAAAACGTTGCATCGCGTCATTTTCGCAAGTTGTTTCGGAAATTCCCGCCAAAGCGCGACGCAGCCAAGGCTGTCATGTAGAAATACAATTGTAGGCCGATCAGGATAGATATTCTCGTATTCTATATACAGTTTCTGGCCGTTTACTTCGATTAATTTATGAAAGGAAATGTCCATCAGTTAAAAGAATAAAAAAAGCCGTCAATCGACGGCTTTCATTGGATTTTAAAAGGAATTAGTTTCCGATGATTTTCACATTGTCGACTTCCCAAGTGGCTGCAGCCGATGTTGTGGAAGTGTATTTAAATGCGACATATACTGTCAATCCAACATAAGCTGAAATATTGACCGGGCCTGAACTTGTCCAGCTATAGTTGCTGTCAGTCGCCGCCAATGTGCCGCCAACCGGCGTCCATGTTGCAGCAGCCGGAGAACCGCTTCCGATATAGTCAGTAGAAATATATACTTGCAATGCATTTCCGGTAAAGTCGGTAGCCGTATCGTATGCCAAAATAGCATTAGACAATGCGGACAGGTCATAAGCAGGTGAAATCAACCAGTCTTCATTGGTCTGCGCACTGCCTGAGAAGCCAGACATTCTTGCACAGTTGCCAGGATTGCCGTGATTGGCTGTGTCAAGCGTCCACTGCTGACCGCCTGTCACACTTACCTTTGTCCAGTTCGGGAAATTTGTTGTAAAAGTTTCTTCGTAGAGCGGTGTCAATGGACCCATTCGTTCCTGATCGAGCATGATGTCAGTCTTGGTGCGCGGCAGGAATTGGAAATCAGAGCTGAATTTTGTCATCACCCCGCGAACTTTGCCGCTGTTTGGCGTAATCAAATCACCTGAAAAACTTGCAAAGCTGCTTACCCTGAAAATCATGTCGGCACCATAAAGGTCAACGACTGTGCGATTGGTGGCGCCGCCCAAATCCAGATCTTCAGAGTAGTAAGGTTCGCCTACTTCGCTTTCGAGGAACTGAACATCTTCAATTTCAATCAGGCGGTTAAGCGCCGCATTGGTTTTCGCTTCTGCGATGGTCATCGTCGTTACGAGCGCATCTTCGCTGACTTCGTCGCAAGACGGAATAACGTTTTCATTGTAAGTGAACTGTGAAATCCTTCCGACTTCACCTTCGAACAAGCCGCCAATTTTAAGCGATCCGTCAACAATTGCGAAATACAGACCGTTGAGTTTGATGAAAACTTTGCGTCCCGGATACAAGTTCTTAGTGTAAAGGTTGGTATCGTCAATGGCGACGCTGAAACCGATTGGATCTGAGCCATCGGTCGGCATTGTCTGGAGAGAAACGGTCTTGAAAAACTGGCCTCTTTCGTCGCTTGAAGTAACGTAACCTTCAATGATATCAGTGGTCGTTGATTGATAAAGCGTAGGGGTGCCGTTGGCCTCCGCAACGAGGTCGGCAACACTTTTATTGGCAGTCAGTCCCGGATCGACACATGCCGACTCTTCAGCCGGGTAATGGTCGTCGTTGGCGCAACCCGATGCAAAACCTGCAATCAGCGCAAGAACCGCAAATGATTTTATAAACTGTAGTTTCATATCTTGAATTTAAGCAATTTTTATTGTTTTTGGTATATCCTGAAACGGTCTACTTGGTAAGATCCGTCCAATGCGGTGTTGGTTCCAGATCCGGTAGCGCGCAAAGCGATGTAAACGTCGCCGTCAAAACCGGCAAGGCTCATTTCGCCTGAATCTACATATTCGTAGAAATCGTTGGCTGGCGTAGGCAATGCCTGAGGCGTCAATTCAGTCCAGGTAGCGGCTTCAACATTGGTTCCATCGAAATCTTTTGATACGAATACTTCCAATTTGTTGTTGGCGGGATCAGTAAGGAATGATTGCGAAGTCTGGAAACGAAGATAAGCGACATCACCGGCGGCGATCGTCACTTTTTTAGAGATAAGCCAAGCGACGTTCACCGCGTCGCCTGAGTTGAACGATGTGAATTCAGCATAACCGTCGCCACTGAAAACCTGGTGTTTCCAAATGGCCGAGCCTTCCGATGCGTAATTTGTCCAACCATCAACAACCAAAGGAATATTGTCGGCGCCGTCATTAAAATCTTCAGCCAAAAGCACTGGTCCGTATGGCGGCAAATCGGTATCGTCATCGCAAGCAGTAAATACAGCTGCGGTCAGGATTGCGAAGAGGAAATATTTAAAATTTTTCATAGTTGTTTAGATTAGAATTGGACATACAGGTTCACGAAATATGTCCTGCCGTAACCGTAAAAATATTTCGGTCCGAAAGCAGGCACGCCGCCAGGGTTGAGCATATCAAGGCTCAATTCGCGATAGTTGGCGTTGCGCGATTGTTCGAACCCGCCTGTTTTGTAAACCTCGCCCAGAACGTTGTTTACTGATGCAAACAGTCCAAGCGTCGTTTTCCCGAACCTCCATGATTTTCCACCTGTCAAATTCATCAGGAAGAAGTCGTCGAGTTTTTTCTGCTCAAGTACGCGTTCGGCCGTATCCGGATCAATATCAGAGAAACTGATTCCAGCATCGTTCGGATCCTGGAAGAAATTATCGGTTCTCAGCAACGCTGAAACGTCGAGATAGTTGTCTGCCAGGAAGTTTCCGTTCACGCCAACCCACCAGAAATGCGGATCGCGATATTCAATTCCGAGCGATGCTGCGGTCTGCGGTGTTCCGGCAATGCGGTAATTTTTCAAATACGCTTTGCCAAAATCAACTTGTGTATTGCTGGACGGACCTTCGAGCAATGTCAAAGCGTCGTTGTTGATTGATACATTCGGGTTGTTGGCATAGATGTAACGGCCGTAGTTTCCTGCGGCTGTAATTTTGATCGTCGAAGTGACCTGGTATTCCATGCCCAATTCAACACCAACATTTCTTTTGGTGATGTCGGTTACGGTTTCTGCAACGAATGCATCTGCATCTTCGCCTTCAAAAATGCCTTCGCCGAAGAAGAAAGATGTTTCCATCGCATTTTCAACCTGCGAGATGAATCCGGTCAAACGTGCCTTAAATTTAGGGCCGCGGAATACATAGCTAAGATCAGCGCTTGAAATGTTTTCGCTGTCAAGATTGTTGGCGACCAGATCGTTCAAACGGGCATTCGGGAAAGTATTCCGAAGTGACGGCGCCTTTGTCATATGAAGCGCGTTGAGGCTGAGCAAGTGCTGGCCGGTGATTTTCCAGGTCATGCCGCCTTTGAAACCGAAGTTTTCAAAAGTGTATTTGGCGCTTTTCCCGTATGAATTCGTCGGATAAAGGCCGTTGCGATACAAGCCTTCACGTTGGTAGATCGAACGCGAGAACGACTCTGCAAGATAGAAATCGATTGTTTTGTAAGTGAACTTGAATTGTGTAAACGCGTCAACAACATCTGCCAAAAGGTTGTAGTTGTAACCGAAAGTATCACCTTCGCCAACAATTCTGTCAGGGTGATTCAAATCAGATTGTGCTGCGCTGCCGGTGTAGAAACTGTCAGTGTCTTCAAAATAGTTGCCGCCCAAAAGATCGAGCAGGTTCTGGAAGTTGTGCGACTTGAGTTTGCGGTAAGTCGCGCCGGCATTCATCACGATGTTGTCAGACAACTGGGTGTTGAAAACAGAGTTTGCGGTAATCGTTTTGTCGTCGGTGCGGTCTTCATAAAGAATGTAGACGCTGCGTCCGCCCGGGGTATCAAAGTTGGCGTCTTTCATGAACTGCCAGTCAATTTGCCTTTTGCCGTTTACGAAATCAACCGCCGCGGCAGCGTCGATATTTGCTTGTGTATCGCCGATGTAGGTGAATTGGCCTGGCGAGACTTCATCGTACATTGACGAATAGAAGCTCGGCAAGTTCCTGTAATAAGTCGGATCAGGATTATCTGCATCCGGATAGTCCAAACGGCTGTTGCCGATACGGCCTGACTGGTAAGCCAAAGTCGTGTTCAAGTTGGTTTTGTCGGTAATTTTCCAATAGTGTGTAAGCATCACGATTGGCTCTTCGACGTTTTTATCACGTGAATTTCTTTTCTGGCCGTTGTCCCAACCCCAGTAAGAGTTGTATTTTTCACCTGCCAAACGGGTTACCTCGTCCGTGTTAGGCGAATTTTTGCCACGGCTGTTTTGGGCATAAATACCGACCAACCCGAGTGAGTGGTGATCGTTGAAACGTTTTTCAACGCTTCCGAAAAGAGAGTTCGCGCTATAATCAGTGCCTTCAAAATATCCTTCTTTTGCCCAACGACGTCCGCCTGAAACAACAAACGACCAGCCGTTTTGAGAAATTCCAGAAGCGTGCGTGGCCATTGACCGCCAAGAATAATTTGTATTGGTTCCTGAGAATGAGATTCTCGTGCCCGGCCTGTAAATCGAAGCGCGGGTATTGATTTCCTGAGTACCGAGAATACCGCCGAAAGTATAATCTGACGGTGCAGAACCCATCGTGAATTCCTGGTTACGCGTGGCATCGTTCAAACCGCCCCAGTTGCTCCATTGCGGCCTGCCGTCGTAAATTTTGTTCATGGTCACGCCGTTGATCATCGTCGTTCCGTATTCGTTGTCGAGTCCACGAACGCGGAAACGCGCCTGGCCCCAGTTAAAGGCCGCCGATTGTTGGAACGCATCGCGCGAGGCCTGCAAAAGTCCTGAGGTGCTTTCTGAACCTGAGTTATCATCGCCAAGGTCGTTTTCTGTAATGGTGATCAGGCTGATTTCCTGCTCACTCGTAAGGTCTACCTCAAGCGCGACAGTTCCGAGGTCGGTCACGGCGCCATCAGTAATGGAAACCGGCAAGAGTTGATCCTGGTAACCTGTGCTTTTAACTTGAACGAGCTTTGCGCCGGCGTCCAAACCTTCAAAAGTAAACCTGCCAAGTTGGTCAGTCAGTTGAGTGAAATTGGTGTTTTGGATAGTAACAACAACATTTTGTAACGGCTTTTGCGTTTTAGAGTCGACAACCTTTCCGGTCAGTCCGGTCTGGGCTACCGCCACAACAGCCTGAATTACAAATAAAGCACTGAAAATTAGTTTTTTCATAAATAATATTAGATTAATATTCGCTCCGCTCGTTAGTAAAAACTTAACAGCCCGCAAATGTACACGATTTAATATTATTATTTACTTTTGACCCCGAAGAATTTAAATTCTTCACCTTAAATTAATATCCCTTTTATGAGAATTAAAAAATTTATCGCCCTTTTATTTGTCGTATCTTCAATTTTGGGGGTCAAAGCGCAGGAAAAAAAATACATTGTACATACCATAGGATTTTGGAACCTGGAAAACCTTTTCGATACCATCAACCAACCCAACAATGACGAAGAATGGCTGCCAAAAGGCGCGCAGAACTGGACTTCGGCGCGTTACAAACAAAAAATCAAAAACCTCGGCAAAGTCATTCCAGGCATCGGCACGAGTGACAAACAGCGCAACGCCCCAACAATTCTCGGTTGTTCCGAGATTGAGAACCGCGGCGTTCTTGAAGACCTTGTCCGCGATCCGCAATTGGCACCATTTGACTACGGCATTGTCCATTTTGATTCTCCCGACAAGCGCGGCATCGATGTAGGATTTCTCTACCAAAAGAAACATTTTAAGCCGACCAGCTACAAAAATATTCCGCTCTACATCTATTCAAAGGATTTGACCGGTCGCGAGAAAGAGAAAGCTGGCAAGGAAAACGTTGAAGCCACTGATGACAAAACCGAAGAATCGCAAGGCTCGCGCATTTACACACGTGACCAATTGCTTGTAACCGGATTGCTCGACGGTGAAGAAATCAGCGTAATAGTTTGCCACTGGCCGTCGCGTTCCGGCGGTGAAAAGAGAAGTTCCCCGTACCGCGAGGCTGCTGCCAGACTTACGCGCCACATCACAGATTCGCTTCAGACAATTAATCCAGATGCAAAAGTGATTATCCTCGGTGACCTGAACGATGGCAGTTTCAACAAATCGGTCAGGGTAGAAGTCGGTGCGAAAGGCAAAAAAGAGCAGATTGCCGCCAAAGGCATCTACAACCCGTTTGAGGAAATGGCCAATAAAGGTTACGGATCGATTGCTTACCGTGACGCGTGGGATATTTTCGATATCATTATGTTTACCCAGCCATTTATCAGGGAAAACGACTATTCGTCATGGCATTATTGGAAAGCCGGAATCTACAACAAACCGTTTATGATCCAGACAACCGGACAGTATAAAGGTTATCCGCTCAGGCATTCCCTGACCGATGTTGGTTACAGCGACCACTTTCCGGTATATATTTATTTGATTAAGGAAGTGAAGTAAGAGTCGAAAGTCAAAAGTTGAAAGATAAAAGAAAAGACAGAAAAGTGCCGGTTAATTCCGGCATTTTTTGTTTAAATTAGCTATGTAATATGTCTGCGTCGATTCTTTCGACTTTTGACTTTCGACTTTTGACCTTTCGCTTATGAAACCCTTCAATTTCCAAAAATGGCTCAATGAAAACCGCCATTTGCTCAAGCCGCCGGTAGGCAATAAAAACATTTTCCCCGATTCGGAAGATTACATCATCATGGTCGTTGCCGGGCCCAACGCACGTAAAGATTACCACTACAACGAAACCGAAGAGTGGTTTTACCAGCTGGAAGGCACAATAAAGGTCATCGTCCAGGAGCACGGCGCGCGCAAGGAAATGGTTTTGAACGCCGGCGATATGTATTTGCATCCGGCAAAAACGCCACATTCGCCAATCCGCAGCGAAGGCTCGATCGGGCTTGTCGTTGAACGCAAACGCGCCGGAAAAGGCTACACCGACGGTCTTTTGTGGTTTTGTGAAAATTGCAACCACCAACTTTACGAAGTCTACTTTGAGCTCAACGATATTGAAAAGGACTTCCTGCCGCATTACAAACACTTTTACAACTCAAAAGATTTGCGAACCTGCGACCAGTGTGGCACCGTGATGGAAGCTGATTCCCGATATATTGAGTAGTTTTTGGGCGTTGCCTTCGGCCCGCGCTATTCGCTTTTATCTTTTTTCGCGAGCTCAAAAAGGATAACCGCTGCTATCGCTAACGCAGATCGGTCGGTGTGCTACGCCACGAAACCCTGTCGTCAATTGTAAAATCTTCATCATTTTTCCCAATTGTCAATTTTTTCCGCTGCGCTCCAAACAATTCGCTTCGATCGGGTGTCAATTGTCAATTATCAATTAACTTTGCGCTTCAAACTTCAATTATCATGATCACAGCAACAGATACTTTCGGCATGGCCGAAGCACTCCAGCAACTTGGCATCAGGGAAATCAATGACGGCACATCAACCGGTCTTGACAACTTTGCCTCGGGCGAAATCCTTGAATCCTATTCGCCGGTAGACGGCCAATTGATCGGTAAAGTCCGCATGTCAACACAAGCTGATTACGAAAAAGCGATGAAGAAAGCCGAAGAAGCTTTCAAGACTTTCCGTTTGATGCCTGCACCAAAACGCGGTGAAATCGTGCGTCAATTCGGCGAGAAATTGCGCGTCCACAAAGAAGCGCTCGGCAAATTGGTTTCGTATGAAATGGGCAAATCGCTCCAGGAAGGTTACGGCGAAGTCCAGGAAATGATTGACATCTGCGATTTTGCTGTCGGGCTGTCGCGCCAGTTGCACGGCTTGACCATGCACTCTGAACGTCCGGGACACAGAATGTACGAGCAATATCATCCGCTGGGAATCGTCGGAATTATTTCGGCATTCAATTTCCCGGTTGCGGTTTGGTCCTGGAACACCGCGCTCGCCTGGATTTGCGGCGACGTCTGTATCTGGAAACCATCAGAAAAAACACCTTTGTGCGGCATCGCCTGCCAAAATATCATCGCCGAAGTATTGCGTGAAAACAACTTGCCTGAAGGCATTTCGTGCCTCGTTAACGGCGATTACAAAATCGGCCAATTGATGACCGCCGACCCAAGAGTTCCGCTTGTTTCAGCAACCGGTTCAACGCGAATGGGCAAACTCGTCGCACAGGACGTTGCTAAGCGTTTGGGCAAATCGCTTTTGGAACTCGGCGGCAACAACGCCATCATCGTCACGCCGGACGCAGACATCAAAATGACAGTCATCGGTGCGGTTTTCGGCGCGGTCGGAACTGCCGGACAGCGTTGTACTTCAACACGTCGATTGATTATCCATGAAAGCATTTACGATAAGGTGAAAGATGCCATCGTCAGCGCTTACGGGCAATTGCGCATTGGCAATCCACTCGACCAAAACAACCACGTCGGTCCGCTGATTGATACGCATGCAGTTGAGCAATACAACAAGGCGTTGGAGCAGGTTGTTGCGCAAGGCGGAAAAATCATCGTTGAAGGCGGCGTGCTTTCTGGTGAAGGCTATGAAAGCGGCTGCTATGTGAAACCGGCAATCGCCGAAGCTTCAAACGGAATGGCAATCGTCCAGCATGAGACTTTCGCTCCGGTTTTGTACCTATTGAAATATTCGGGCGATGTCGAAAACGCAATTGAGTTGCAAAACGGCGTCGCACAAGGCCTGTCATCGGCCATCATGACCAATAACCTGCGCGAGGCGGAGCGTTTCCTTTCAGTTGCCGGATCTGATTGCGGTATTGCGAATGTCAACATCGGAACTTCGGGCGCTGAGATCGGCGGCGCATTCGGCGGTGAAAAAGAAACCGGCGGCGGCCGCGAATCGGGTTCAGACGCTTGGAAAATTTATATGAGAAGGCAGACAAACACTATAAATTACACGACGAACCTGCCGCTTGCACAAGGCATCAAGTTTGACTTGTAATTTTAAAAAAGCCGTTTCTGACCGAAGCGGCTTTTTAATTTTCGTTATATTTGGATAAATCCTTTGCTATGAAATACCTTGCGCTCTTTTCGCTTTTTTTCTTGTTGTCCTGTGGCGATGACCTCGATGACAACACGCCCTGCAGCGGCGCCGAAGTTGCCGGTATCGACGTTGTTGTTACCGATGCCGTTACCGATGAAGTGTTGACATTCGGCGTTGTCGTAAATGTAACCGAGGGCGCATTTTCTTCAGATCTTCCACAAAACGAAGGTCATTTTATCGGGCTGTATGATCAGGAAGGCACTTTTACCCTGACGGTAACAAAATCAGGTTATCAAACCTTTACTGAAGAAGGCGTTTTGGTTTTAAAACCCGGCTGCCATTCGCTGACCACGACGCGAAATGTTGCGCTTACACCGTTGTAGTTAATTCCGGCCTTTTTCGCCAGGATACAAGTCCGGCAAATTGTCGCTTTGCCAAAAAGTTTTACTGTCTACATCAATCATTGAGATTTTTCCGGCGAATCCGGCTCCGGTGTCGATATTCCATACGTTGGCGCGCTTGGTCGGGACTGACTCGCCAATTTTCGTAACCGGTGTATGGCCGATGTAAATTTCGTGATACTGCAGAAACCTTCGCGGATAGTTCACATCGTCTTTTGCGATAGTTCCATCAAGTGCGACTGCGGTTTCCCACAACGTCCTGTCCCAATATAAAAGCCGCGGATAATATTCGTGGTCGACTCCGTGAAGATTCGTGAATCCGGCGTGGACAAACAGCCGATTTTTGTCGTCGATATGATAATCGATCAATGATTCAAGGAACGAGATGTGTTTTGATTTGACATCGGTATCGAGATCTGTATAAGACAGCATCGTTGCCATGCCGCCGTGCTGATGCCAAAGCGCATTTTCCTTGCCCAAAAGCCATTGCAGCAGCAACTCATCGTGATTGCCGCGGATAAAAATGCAGTCGTGTTTTTGTGTTAGGGTAATCAGAAATTAAAGTGTAT
>JAEWLD010000001.1 GCA_023393485.1 Bacteroidota bacterium | reverse complement strand
TGCACCGAGGAGCAGCACGCACAGAACCGCCGCTCGGAGTTCATCATCGTAAAGGGTGCCGAACAGCAGGAATGACACACAGGCAATAACTGAAAAACCCGGGAGAGATTCCGGGTTTTTTTATTTTTATTTATAGCCAATTCCATACAATGCCGCCGCCCATCGCATCGGCAATAGTCGAACAAAAAAAGAAACAACCTTAGGAAGAAATCCAGGCACGATCATCATTTTACCGCGTAAAGTTTCACGAACGGCGATTTCGCCAACTTTTTCAGGAGGAACGGCAAGTTGGAGCCCAAACCATCCCAATTTCTTTTTGGTGTCAGCGTAAATTTCGGGTTTCGTAAATACCGGGCCGGGACTAAGACAACTGACGGTGATGTCTTTCGTTTTTAATTGTTGCCGCAATGATTGACTGAAAAAAACTACTGCAGATTTTGTTGCTGAATACATGTTTTTGCTTGGAATCGGCGCAAATCCGGCCATGCTTGCAACATTCAGGATATAGGCCGGATGATTTTTTTCAAGTAGCGGCAACAGATCAAGTGTCAATGCCATGCAAGATTCAACGTTGAGCCGCACCATGTAGCGCAACGAATCGGCTGGTAATGATAGAAAATCTTTTGGGCCGCCATATCCGGCCACGTTACAAAGTATTTTCAGTCGGATATTTTTTGAGTTACACCATTTTGCAACTGAATCAGCCGTTGAAACTTCAGCTAAATCGAGTTTGAGCGTTTCCACATGGATTTTATAGGTGTTTTCGAAGTTCGCTTTTGCCTTGTCCAGCGCAATCTGGTGTCGTGCGATGAGAATCAAATTATACCTTCGTTTAGCCAAAGCTTCAGCAATCGCGTACCCAATTCCTTTGCTGCCGCCTGCAACCAAAGCATAGTGGCCCGATTCCACATCGGAAAACAGTGTCTGGGCCGATGGCAGATTTACCGGCCCGATTTTACCAGCATCATTTTGCCCGCCGCACGCCACGCCGATCAAACATACAATAAATGATAAAACGCATTTCATCCAAAAAGAAGTTAAATGTGCATCAGCACAAGGGTAGGGATAATTATTGGGCACGCGAAATCGTCGCGGCCTATTATAAATATACGGATAAAATCGTTGTTAAACCAGATTGTCTTCTGCGTACCATTCGGCAAAAGAAGTTTCGGTTTCCTGAAGTTTGAGCGAGTAAAGTGCAATATTTGACGGCAAGCGCAGCCTAATTTTGTCGGCAAAATCGATGACCATGTTCTCGCTTGTTGGCTGGTATGGAACCAAGATCACGTGATGGCCGCGGGATTTGAGTTCGGCCGCCAGTTCAACATGCGGTGTGTTTTGATTGAACACCGTGGCGTGGTCAAACAAATCAACGATTTCTTCTTTTACGATGCGTTTCAAATCTGTAAAGTCGATGACCATCCCGAATTTTACATTGCTTGGATCCGAAATCGGCGTGCCAATCACCGTTACCGACAGCTTATAACTGTGCCCGTGGACATTGCGGCATTTGCCATCATATCCGAACAAAGCATGTCCGGTTTCAAAACTAAACTGTTTGGTAATCCTGATTTTGGCCATCGGCGTCGTTTAAAGTTAGGCACATAACCCAAGCGCAAATTTACTACTTTATTTTGCCGATGCGATTTGTTTTTTAAAAAGGAAAAATATTATCTTTGCTTCCGCTCGGGGGATTAGCTCATTTGGCTAGAGCGCTTGCCTGGCAGGCAAGAGGTGACCGGTTCGAATCCGGTATTCTCCACGAAAGCCGAAACCGTTGTTTCGGCTTTTTTATTTCCAGAAAGTGCCGAAAATTGATTTTCGTAAACTTTACGCAAATAAAAAGACCAATCCAATGTCAATCGGATTATGCTTCTGAATGCTTCCGACCATGAACGCATTTAATCCGGTATCACGATTGTGACTAATTTCCAGTTATAATCAAGCCCATTGATCGCGTACGTATCCATCGACGTTTAGAATTTCCGCCAAATAAAACATTATCGACGGCGCTTTACCTTATTCAGTTTTGGCTTCGCCTGGTGCAGGTTCAGTCGATGGTGATAATGTCGCCGGAACCGCCGATGCTGTCGTGGTCGCAGGTGCCGAATTAAGAGGCGCACCAACTGCGATGTCGCATCTGTGGCCGGCCTGTCCGTGTGGCGGATTCATTCCGGGCGCAGTTTGCGTCTTGATTTCAGTTGTCATCGCAGTTCCCTGCTGTGGCGTAATGGTCATTGGAGCCGGTTTTGCCGGAGCCGAATTTAACGGCGCGCCAACGGCGATATCGCATCTATGCCCCGGTTGGCCATGCGGCGGATTCATCCCTTTGCCTACTTTTACAGGCTGCTGTGCCACTGGCTGCATCGAAACCTGACCCGGCTGAACGGTGGCTTGCTGTGGCTGCGGAAGTGCTTGGACGGGCGTTTGTGTTGACGCTGTCGGCGCGGTTGCTTCCTGGGCGTCAGAGCTGTCCTGCGGCATCAATTCGTGCTTGCAGGCGGCCAATGCCAGGCTCGCGAGTATTGCAATACGGTATTTTGTCTTCATCAGAATATGTTTTTTGATAATGTTCTGTTCCTGGTCCGAATGTCAAATATAACATTTTAAATTTCGATTCGGTCAAAATGCCTTTATCGTAGAAACCAAAAAAAAACCACCATAATGGTGGCTTTCACTGATCTGTTTGGCGTGTAAGTTATTCTGCGTCGCGCATCGCTTTGATTTTGTCGTGGTCTTGCTGTACGCGGGCCTTTTGCGAACGAACAAGCTGCAAATGCGCAGGACTCAATTCCTCTGTATGGTGTTCAAGCACATGTTCATATGCGCTCAGGGCTACGTCTTCACCATATTCGCATGAAGACAGGATTTGATGACGGTCGCCGCCGGTGAGTGCCGCTCTGGCATCCATCCAGATGCGATAAATTTTTCCGCTGGTTTTTGTGCCTTCTTCGGGCTTTCCGCCAAGGTTGTAAACCGCTTCAATCAATTCCGAAAGGTTTTTTTCGCTTGTCGCGGTCAATTCCAGAAAAGTGGCTCTCAAATTTGAATCGGTCGTTTCCTTGATTGCGGTTTTGTAGCCTTCGATGCGGTCGTTATTAATTTCTATCAATTCGTTGAGTGCGGTGATGGCATCTGTAGTTGTCATGGTTTTGCGTATTTAGAATTTTTCCAAAGTTCACACCTTTCCGCAAAAAATGCCTTACGAGATTTTTCCGAATTGTTACACGGTTTCTAGA
>JAEWLD010000126.1 GCA_023393485.1 Bacteroidota bacterium | reverse complement strand
TCGTAGGCCTCGGCCGCAAGCTTGAAGTTTTCCTCGGCTTCTTTATTGCCGGGATTTTTATCGGGATGATATTCAATCGCTTTTTTGCGGTAGGCTTTCTTAATTTCCTCCGCGGTTGCGTTCTTGGAAATTCCCAATACTTCGTAAAAATCTCTTTTGCTGCTCATGTTTTATTTATTGTCCGGTGACAACTTTAGGGAAACGGATGATTTTATCGCCGAGTTTATAGCCTTTTTCAAGCACGTCGACGATTTTTCCTTTCAAATCTTCTGATGGCGCCGGAATTTGCGTGATCGCCTCGGCAAAATCTGCATTGAAAGCGTCGCCTACATTTACCTCGACAACTTCAAGTCCTTTGCCTTTAAGTGTATTTTTAAACTTATCGTGGATCAGTTCGACGCCTTTTAAAAGTGTTTCGTCCCCGGTCTTTCTGATTTCTGCCAACGCGCGGTCAAAATCATCGAGCACGGGCAACATTGCCTGCAAAACTTCCTGGTTGGCTGTTTTGAACAATTCCATCCGCTCTTTTGCGGTTCGGCGCTTGAAATTCTCGAACTCGGCAAAAAGGCGAAGAAATTTGTCTTTTTCGGCCGCCAGTTCCACTGACAATTTTTCTTCAGATGTCAGTTCTTCGATGATGAGCTGTTCGCCGTTAGCATTTGCTTCAAGGGTAGCATCGTCCAGTTCTTGCTGGTTATCTTGGTTTTCAGTAGTCATTTTCGCTTTTGTTTTAAAAAAGTTTTTCATCGCGGGCGGGGTTTGCAAACTTACTGCCATTTGGGCGAAAATGCCAAATTGTCACGGATTTATTATTCGCCGTTTCAAACAGGCATTTCGGTTGCGAATAATCGGATATATTATCGAATTGTGTAATAACTTTTCAAAAAATAATGTGATTTGCTATTGGATATAAATGTTATTTAATATAATTTTAAGAAGTTTTTAATTGGAAAATTTTTACGTTTATAACCTCTAAAACTACAAAATATGAAAAAACTCGTCCCTATTTTATTTGTATCGGCGGTGTTGTCCCTAACAGTGGCCTGCAAAGGAGATAAAGCGAAGGCCGGCGATGCTGAAACTGCGGTCGATGCTTCGGCCGAAGCAGTCGCATTCAACGTAGATACGGCCAGCACAGTCATTGAATGGACCGGATCAAAACAAGTAGCGTCACATCACGGTATCATTAAATTGCTGACCGGCATTGTGTATGTCAAAGGCGATAAGATCGAAAGCGGGAATTTTACCATCAATATGAATTCGATCCAAACAACCGATGTTAAGCCCGAAGACGGCAAAGCCGATTTGGAAGCGCACCTCAAAGGCACCAATATGGACGAGAAAGCAGACCATTTCTTCAATGTCAGGAAATATCCTGAAGGTAAATTTGAGATTACCAAAATCGGCGAAGAAAACGGCAAGACAATGGTCGAAGGCAATCTAACGCTCAAAGGCACGACCAAGAACATCAAGTTTCCGGCAATGGTCAAAGTATCTGACAGCGAAGTGACCATAGACAGCGAAAAATTCCAGATTGACCGCACCCAATGGAAAGTCAATTACGGCTCAAAATCGGTATTCACAGACCTTGGCGACAAATTCATCAACGACGAAATAGACCTTGTTGTGAAATTGAGAGCCAAAAAAGCATAACACAATTATTAATTCGACTTACTTACATCAAAAAAGCCCTTTTCCTTAAGGGCTTTTTTATTGTGCATAAATGGCGTCGAGCGCTTCGCTCAGCGGATTGTATTTAAAGTCGAAGCCTGCACTGCGAAGCTTTTCGGAATTGACGTTCTGGCTCGAAAACAACAATTCATGCATTTCGCCGAGCAACAGCCTCATCGCAAAACGCGGCACATTGGGCATGAAAAGCGGTTTATGCAACCGTTTGGCGAGCATTTTTGTGAAGTCTTTATTGGTTACCGGATTTGGTGCCGTGGCATTATACACGCCGTCAAGATCATTTTGCAATGCAAAAAGGTAAATCCGGACGAGGTCATCAATATGGATCCATGACATAAACTGCTGTCCCGACCCGAACGGCGCACCCAAATACATATTGATCGGTTTTTCCATTTGTGGCAACGCGCCGCCATTTTCGGACAATACGATTCCGGTCCTGATTTTACAAACGGTCAATCCCAACATTTTGAATTTGTCTACGCTTTCTTCCCACTTCTGGACAACATGACCGAGAAATCCATCGTCTTTGTCATTGGAATCTTCACGGTAGACTTTACTTACACTGTCTTTATAGATCCCAACTGCCGATGCCGAAACAATTTGCCTCACCTGATGTGGGTTCTTTCTCAGCAGTTTAAATAACAGATTGGCCGACAGGACGCGGCTTTCAATAATTTCCTGTTTGTAGTCGTCTGTCCAGCGTTTAGAGATACTTGCGCCTGCCAAATGCACAATGGCATCAACGCCGATCAATGCGCTTTCGTCTATATATCCTTTTTCGGGGTTCCAGTAGTAACCTGTATAATCGGGTTTATCTGCAAGCTTGTTCTTCGAAGTCGTCAGGTAATGGACACTGATCCCATTCTGTAACAATATTTCAGTCAACGCCTGCCCTACCAATCCGGTTGCGCCTGTAATCAATACTCTCATTCCACTGGCTTTTATGCGATTAAATTTACTGCTCCATTGCCGTAATTAAATGTTAATTATAGCCGATTTAACGGAGCTTCAGTGTCCATTCAAAAATCATTTCGGACACGGTTTGGCCGGCTTCGTTGATTCCGACAGACTTCAAATTCAGCGTTATGCCTTCGCCGGGTTCGATCGTCGCCAAAGTTTTGCGGACTTTTTCGCCATCGACGCAGGTAAAAACGACCCGGCCGGCAACCTTTTTATGATAGACCGCATGATTTGCGGCAACCAGCATCGACACGTTTTTTTTGCTTTCGCGGATGGCGGCCATCACGAGAATCCCTGTTGACAATTCGGCGGCCATCATCTGCACCGCGAAATACATCGAACGAAATGGATTCTGGTTGATCCATCTATATCTGACCGAAACCACGCTCTCATCGTTATTAATGCTTTTTAATCTCACACCGGACAAAAATGCCGCTGGAAGCTTAAACAATAAAAAACTGTTGACATTGGCCGGAGTGAGCTTCATTTGCTGGTATTTTGTCTAAATGTAACCAATTTATACCAAAGCAGAGTTGTTAACTTTTTGTTAAAAATAAGTACTATGTAAAACAAGATACCTGATTTTAGACATATATTTGCATAGGATATTATTATATACTTTTAATTATGGAAACAACAGGCAACAGAAACGCAGCGACAATCGTACACCTAAGTACATTTTCACAATGGTTTTTTCCGTTTGGAAATTTCATCCTGCCAATTATCATTTGGTCTTCGTTCAAAAACAAATCGGCGTTTATCGAGCGCCACGGCAGAAACGTCATCAATTTTGAGTTGAGTCTGTTGCTTTATGGTATAATCGCCGCGGTAATCGCAATCCCGATTTTGATCTATTCGATTGCGAGTAAAGTGTCTGTCGACAAAACGTTTCATGGTGACTTTGTTTTCAATAGCGATTGGACCTGGGCAGACATCGCCGGATGGCCAAGCCTTGTCATTGTCATTGCCGCAATGTACGGCCTGATGAAAGTCGCCGAATTTTTTCTCGTGATCCTGGCCGCGGTAAAAGCTGCCAACGGTCAGGACTATCAATATCCGCTGACAATCAATTTTATTAAGGAACATCAACAGGAACCAACCATTTCTGAACCGGTTTCGTCTACGGAATAACCGGCTCGCAAAAAGCTGATCGCATTTTGCTCGCCGCAACCATCATCAATCAATCATCATCAGCGTTTCATCATCATCAAAAAAACGAACATTCAATCATTAAAGTCTACGCCTATGTAACATCGATCAAAAAAACAATCAACAAGTTTCAATCATCCAATTGTCAATTGCCAATTGTCAATTCAATTATTTAATCATCAATCAAAAATTTTCAATCATGTTTAAAATCATCACATCGGCTGCTGCAGCATTAATCGGGCTGCTGGCCAACGCACAAGTATCGGAAACCAGAAACGTTTCACCGTTCAACAAAATCGAAATTACCGACGGCGTGGAAATCATCTACACACAAAGCGACCAATTTTCAATCAAGGCCGAGGCCTCAGACGCCTTGGGACTTGCAACCCTTTTGACCGAATCTAAAAACAACACGCTCAAAATCTCCTGCAACGGAAACCTTTGCGAAACGGCTAAAGTATATGTATCGGCGCCGCAGATCGCAGCCTTTAAAGCAAGCCGTGACGCGCACATCAGGATAACCGGCAACATGCACGCAGACGAACTTTCACTGTCGCTTTCAGGCGCGTCGTTAAAAGGAAACATCGTTGCTGCCAGAACAACTTTGAAAGCAAAATCGGGCGCGGTTGTCAACCTAAGGCTTGAAACGACTTCGTTGTCTGTGGTCGTCCAAAACAATGCGAAAGTGAATTTATGCGGAACGGCCAGCGAGTCTGACATTCGTTCGTATGGTAATGCCCTGTGCCTTGCGCGTAATCTCAAATCGGCCAAAGGCGTCATAAAAGCCAGCGGGACAGCTTCGGTTGAAGTTTGTACGCTTGACGAAATCGATGTTGAAGTGACTGATTCTGCGCTTGTCCGCTACTTTGGTTTCCCTTTCAAGACGACAGTGAATCCCGACTCCGTGGCGCAAGTTGTCCACGATACCGATAGCGCGGTGGCCAATCAATAAGCCGCGCCTGAGAACCCCAATTGTCCGTGACTGGACGGTTTGTTAAATCTAAACAAAATGGAAAATGAATATAGAAAACACTAAAGCCCAGATGCGTAAAGGCGTGCTTGAGTTCTGCATCTTGTCGGTGCTCAAGGATCATGAAGCCTACACTTCGGAAATCCTCGACACGCTAAAGAACGCAAAACTGCTGGTCGTGGAAGGCACCGTTTATCCGCTGCTGACCAGGCTCAAAAACGACGGATTGCTCAACTACCGTTGGGAAGAATCCACATCGGGACCGCCGCGTAAATATTACGGGCTTACCGAAAACGGAAAGATCTTTTTAAACGAACTCAATGGCACCTGGACCGAGCTCTCGGATGCGGTTAACATTATAACAAACCAAAAGTAAAAGTCATGAACAAAACTGTGAATATAAACTTAGGCGGTATGTTCTTCCACATTGACGAGGATGCATACCAAAAACTGACACGCTACTTCGACGCCATAAAGCGTTCGTTGTCAAACTCGAGCGGACAGGATGAAATCATCCGCGACATTGAGATGCGCATCGGCGAATTGATCACTGAACGGCATACCAGCGAAAAGCAGGTCATTAACATCAAAGAGGTCGACGAAATCATTTCGATCATGGGCCAGCCGGAAGATTATCGCATTGAAGACGATGCACCGGCAGGCGAACCGCAAACGTTCGATTACCCGTCATCAGGCAAAAGAAAAAAACTTTACCGCGACGTAGACCACGCCATTGTTGGCGGCGTTTCTTCGGGACTGGGACACTATTTCGGAATCGACGCGGTTTGGATCAGGATCATTTTTGCGGTATTGATCATCGGATTCGGCGTCGGCATCATTCCGTACATCATCCTGTGGATTGCGATGCCGGCCGCAGTGACAACGACCGAAAAACTTGAAATGACCGGCGAACCCGTCACATTGGCGAACATTCAGAAAAAAGTCCGTGAAGAAATGGATTACCTTTCCGAAAAATATCGCAACACCGACGTTGATCGCTTGGGAAAGCAGGCAAAGACTGGTGCTGAACGCCTCGCCGCCACACTCGGCAGCGTGTTTTCGTCAGTCTTTAAAGTACTCGCGAAAATCCTAGGTGCTTTTATAGCCGTCTTCGCGGGATTGACGCTACTGGCAACCATTGTCGGGTTCTTTGTTTTGATCGCGAGCATTTTTATGGACGTTCCATGGATTGCCTATGTAAACTCGGTCAATTACACCAACTTCCCGATTGGACTGATCATTTTCGTATCATTTCTCGCGGTCGGAATCCTCGCGTTCTTCTTCTTCCTGCTTGGTCTGAAATTGCTTGTACAGGACGCCAAATCAGTTGGAAACCCTGTGAAATACACATTGCTGGCCCTTTGGCTGGTATCAGTCGGCGTATTGGTTGCTTTCGGAATCGCACAAGGCGCCGAAGTCACCGAAGAAAGCAAAGCGGTACAGCGCGAAAACATCGCAATCCGGCCTACTGATACACTCCAGATCACTTTCCGCTACAACGACTTTTTCGCAAAAGACGTTTTTGACCATGCCGATCTCCATATCACCCAGGACGAAAAAGGCAATGATGTGATCTATTCAAACAGTGTAGATGTCAACATCAGGAAATCGCCGGACAGAACCGCGTACATCCTGATTGAAAAACGCGCCCGTGGAAAGTCAAGAGTCGAAGCCCGTGAACGCGCCGAGAAAATCGCGTACGGCTTTAAGATTGAAGGCAACAAAATCATCCTTGACAACTATCTGGTGACCGCAACCGAAAATAAAATGCGCGATCAGCACGTTGAAGTCTTTGTATATTTGCCTGAAGATACATTGCTCAAGCCGGATGAATCGCTCAGGAATTACGATTGGTCAGACAATGATTTCTTCAACCTTCACTATTCAGGAAACTATCTTTACCGGATAGGTGCCAATAAAGTGATGTGCCTGGATTGTCCGAAGGAAGAAAACGAGTACGGCGATGTTGAAGGCGCCGACGATATGTCGGGAGTAAAAAACGATACCGTCCAAACAACAATCATTTCAGTCAATGGCAAAGATGTCACGATAGACAGCGAGCCGGTTCATCCACCGCAACCGCCTGCACCCGGTGAGCCATCCCGCCTTGAAATTAAAAACGGAGTAGTCGTAAAGAAACAATAATATGAAAAAAGCCGTCTGTATTTTAGTCACGATCGTGGCAATCATTTCACTCTCAAGCTGTTTTTTTGACAGCGACTCAATCAACGGAAGCGGAAACGTCATCACGCAAGACCGCAACCTGCCGCAATTCTCAAATGTCCGTGTTGAAAGCGGCCTGAACCTGACACTGGTTCATGGCGATGCTTTAAAAGTGGTCGTTGAAGCCGATGACAACGTCCAGTCGCACATTGAAACAACTGTTGAAAACGGCACGCTGTACCTCTCGGCCAATGGCAACAATTTCCGGAATGTGACCATGAACGTGACTGTGACCATGCCGGTGATCAATAAAATCGAAGCCGACGGCGGCGCATCTGTCGAATCAGGAAATACATTGCTCGGTTCAGACGTTACAGTAGTGACCAGCGGCGGCAGCGAAGTTAAGCTGGATATAGAATCAGAGCGCGTCACGGCAGAGTCAGACAGCGGCAGTTCACTGACCTTGAGCGGAAAAGCATTGTCACTCAAAACAAGTTCAGACAGCGGCAGCAGTCTCGACGCCGGAGAATTGACTGCCAATGATGTGGTTGCCGAAGCTTCAAGCGGTGCATCGGCTTCGGTGAAGCCGGCGGTAAGCTTAAAAGCGACGGCTTCTAGCGGCGCATCCATCAGCTATTCGGGCAATCCTCAAAACGTTGTGGTTGACCGTGACTCGGGCGGCGACGTATCAAAACAATAAAATACCATTTTTCTGAAACGTCCCGGGGTAAAAGCCGGGATGTTTTTTTTTGCGGTTTTCCCGTATTTAATTGGTTTTTCAAAATCGTCCTGTTTTCGGGGCCCAAATTTTCCGTGCCAAATTATTTCCTAGCCCAATTGCGGCAAACCACATCAAAGCCTGAATTCATCAACGGCAGAAGAAATCCAATCATTTTGCCATACTCAAACTTCGCCTATCTTTGCACAAATCCAAGGCTTTGGCAATCAGCAAAAAAATAAAATGGCTTCTGACGCGGCACCCGATGTTGTTCTACATCCGGTTTGCGATGATTTGCCGGAATCATAAAGGCCGTTCTGAAGACTTGCCGACGTTCAATGACATCAATAAAAAGGATGATGTCGCTCCTGTTTATTTTGAAATCAATTCGCAGATTCCCTTTGAGCACGGCATGGACGGTTTCGAAAAAACATTGCTGATGTCCAATTGGCTCAGGCATCGCATCAAAGGCGGACGCGGGCTCGGCGTGGCATCGGACCAGGCGCTGCGAATGATGCTCGCCGGCGAAGGCGGAATCTGCAGCGACTATTCGCAAATGCTCAATGTGTTTTGCCTGGTCAACGATATCCGCGTCCGTGAATGGGGAACGGTCGAAAAATTCTACAACCCGATGCATGGCCACAATTACAATGAAGTCTACTCCGAAAAATTCGGCAAATGGATCGCCATCGACTTCCAGAAAAACTTGTGGTTCCACAAAGCGAATGAAAAAACGCCGCTGTCTGTCATTGAGCTTTTCAATTACCTGCGACAAGGCAATGACGTCTGTTATGAATATTTTTCAGACTGGCGCTGCATTGACATGTGGAAAATCGGCAAAACGTATTCTAAAAACAGCATTCCGTTTTTGATTGTCAATTACAACAATAAAGTTTATGACCATTACCTCAACAAATACAAGCGTTTACCGCCATTCGTCGTCAATGCTATGTTGATTCTGCTCGGCAAGAACTACAATTTTCTGTTTGTCCTCGATAATTACAAAACAAAACTGTTCGGTTCATCGAAAAAATAGCCCAAAGTTTCGGGATATTTTTATATTTGCCGGATAACCCTTGAATCAATGAAAAAATCTACCGCATTATTGCTTCTATTGTTGGTTGCCCCGATTGCTTTCGCGCAAAAGGAAAAAATCAAGGGTTCAAGAAATGTGACGGCCGCGGTAAAGGAAATCGCCGATTTCGACAACATTGAAGTAGAAGACAATCTCGACGTCTTTTTGCAATACGGTGACAAGGCAGAGCTTGAAATCGAAGCCGATGACAACACCCACGACGCAATCGTTATCTCATCTACCGGCGGCACGCTCAGGATTTCAACTTCGAAAGACGTGACAAGCACCAAAAAGTTCAGCGTCAAGATCACTTACACAAACAGTCTGAAATTGCTCATCGCAAAAGAAGACACGCACGTCACTGCCCTGACCGATATCAAACTCGATGACTTTACGTCAAAATTATCCGGCAGCGCCAAACTCTTCGCAAACATCCGTTCAAAGGTTTTTACGTTGATGGCAAATGACAAAGCCAAGGCCGAACTCAATATCATCACTGAGAACACTACGGTCGAACTCAGTAAATCCAGCCAGCTCAAAGCGCTGGTCACTTCGCCCAAGATGAAGATCGACATGTACGAAAAAGCCATCGCAAACCTTGAAGGCGATGTCACCGACCTCAAATTGCGCCTTGACAACAACACCAACTTCATAGGTAAAAATCTTTCGACCAAAAATGCCGATATCACAGCCGAAGGCAATGCCAACGTGAGCATCGCGGTTTCAGGAATTGCCGGAATCTCTGCGTCGGGCAAATCTGAAATTGACCTTCACGGCGAACAGGGCAAGATTGAGATCAGGAAGTTTACCGAGCAGTCTTCTATTAGGAAAAGGCCTTTGAAATAAGCTCATAATAATTTGGTCGTTGCGCTGCCTTGGTCAAAAAAGAAGGTTTTTTCTAAACTTCCGCGCCGCGCTGTCCACTCTATCTTTTACGCCGCTGCGCTTTGTAAAAGGATGCCGTTTCCATCGCTAACGCGGGCAGTATTCTAATCTCAACCGGCATCAAATAAAAAAGTCCCGCACAAACCGGGACTTTTCTTTATAACCAATTTTTAGTTTAGTGCTCCAACGTCGCCAAATAACGCTCGGCATCCAAAGCGGACATGCAGCCCGTTCCGGCAGCCGTAATGGCCTGACGATATTCTTTATCCTGAACGTCGCCGCAGGCAAAAACACCTGGCAAATTCGTGTGGGTTGATTTGCCTTTGGTGATCAGATAGCCGGTTTCGTCCATTTCAAGCTGGCCGCTGAAAATGTCGGTATTCGGCTTGTGGCCAATGGCAATGAACAATCCGGTAATCGCAATTTCAGACGTTTCGCCAGAGATGTTGTTGCGCATTTTCAATCCTTCAACAACGTGTTCGCCGATGACTTCATCAACTTCGGTGTTATAAAGTACTTTCAAATTTGGCGTGTTGGCAACGCGGTGCTGCATCGCTTTTGACGCGCGCATGAAATCCTTGCGGACGAGCATCGTCACGCTTTTGCAGATGTGCGCAAGATAGGTTGCTTCTTCGGCTGCCGTATCGCCGGCGCCAACAATGGCTACATCCTGGCCTTTGTAAAAGAAGCCGTCGCAAACCGCACATGCCGAAACGCCGCCGCCGCGCAGGCGCTGCTCACTAGGCAGGCCAAGATATTTGGCTGTTGCACCAGTTGAAATGATCACGGCGCGCGCGTGGATTTCTTTTGTTCCGTCAACAACAACCTTGTGCCAGCCGCCATGTTCTTTGTGCAATTGGACTGCCGTCACCATTCCGATGCGGACATCCGTGCCGAAACGCTCGGCTTGCTGCTGCAGTTGGACCATCATAGTTGGGCCGTCAATGCCTTCCGGATAGCCTGGAAAATTATCTACTTCTGTTGTGGTCGTGAGCTGGCCGCCGGGTTCCATTCCGGTATAAAGTACAGGTTTCATATCGGCGCGTGCGGCATAAATTGCAGCAGTGTAGCCTGCCGGCCCTGAACCGATAATGAGACAGTTTATTTGTTCAATGTTGTCTGACATTTTGCTTGATTTTAGGTGTTGCAAATGTAAGTTTTAAATGGACATTTAAAATCAAACGTTGATTGCTTTTGATTATTTGTGAATAACTTTTGCGGAAGTCAAATTTAGTTTTATATTTGCAGCCTCGTTCGGGGTGTAGCGTAGCCCGGTTATCGCGCCTGGTATGGGACCAGGAGGTCGCAGGTTCGAATCCTGCCACCCCGACAGACAAATCCCTTCTGCATTGCAGAAGGGATTTTTTGTTACGCAAA
>JAEWLD010000247.1 GCA_023393485.1 Bacteroidota bacterium | reverse complement strand
CCGCTTTGGTTGTCAAAAGCAATCCGGACTGGACTTTTCACCTGGTCGGCAAGGATTTCAACGATGAATATTCCGAAAGGGTTAAAGCACATCTGATCGCAAACGGGCTCGAGAATCACGTTTTCCTGTACGGTTCGTGCAATGATACCGGGAACATAATAGACCAGTGTGATATTGCCATTTTGACGTCCAAGTCTGAAGGTCTTCCGGTTGCATTGCTTGAATACGGTTTGCACCAAAAGCCTGTTGTGGTGACCGACGTCGGCGAAATCCCGCTGATTGTGCAGGACAATCGCAACGGACTGATTGTGCCGGCCCGTAACAGTGCAGCTTTCGCCGATGCTTTGCAGAGAATGATTGCCGATGGCGACCTTAGACACAACCTTGCGGCCGCTCTATACCAAACCATTATGGACTACCATTCAGAAGACGCCGCGATGGAGCAATATTTAAACTGGATCGGAAGCTTTGGCGATGGAAAAAAACGATAAAAATTATTTGCTGCTTATTGCAGCGCACGTGCTGATAGGCATTTTTATCTACATCGTGCCAAGCTCGGCCAAGCTATATGCTGCGGCCATGCTGGCTTTGGGTGTTTTTCTTGTTATTAAGACGCATAATCAGAGCCATGAAGTGCTTCTGGTTTCGGGATATTTGGTCGGCAGCGAAGTATTCTTGCGTATGACCCAAGGCAATCTCGTATATGAATTTGCCAAATACGGCGTGATGTCGTTCGTTTTTTTTGGGATGTATTATCGCGGATTTTCAAAAAATGCGGTTCAATATTGGTTGTTCCTGCTGCTGTTGATTCCGGGCGTAATCCTCGGAACGTACAATCTGAATTACAATTCGGATCTCGCCAAAATCATTTCGTTCAACCTTTCGGGCCCGTTGTGCCTCGGCGTCGCGTCGTTGTACACCTATACCCGAAAAGTATCGATTGAAAACCTTCATCGCATCATGCTTTGCATGGGTCTTCCTGTCGTTTCCTGTGCCACATATCTTTTTTTATTCACACCGAGCGTACGCGAAATCGTGACTGGTACGGGATCAAACTTTGAAACTTCCGGCGGTTTCGGGCCAAACCAGGTGTCGACGATTTTGAGCCTCGGCGCATTCGTGTTTTTCTCGCGCGCCTTTTTTGCTTCGCGGACCAAGTTGATATTTATGGTCAATCTCGGCCTTGCGCTGTTGATCAGTTACCGCGGCTTGGTCACATTCTCACGCGGCGGCATGGTTACGGCTGCGGGAATGTTGGTTGTGCTTATAATTGTCACCTATATGAAAGTCGGCAAGCGGTCGCGCGGAAAGCTCAACATTTTGCTTGTTGTGTTTATGACCGCCGTTTTTGCCGTTTGGAGTTATTCGTCATTTGAAACCGGCGGTCTGATTGAAAAGCGATATGCCAATCAAGATGCCGCCGGACGTGTCAAGAAAAGCCGCTTTACTGGCCGGGAGGAAATCTCCAAACACGAAATCGAAGCGTTTCTCAGCGCGCCGGTTTTGGGAATCGGCATGGGAAAAGGTTTCGAACAAAGGGAAAACGACTACGGAATCCTGGTACTCTCGCACAACGAAATTACGCGGATGATGGCTGAGCATGGCGCATTCGGGATTCTTGGGCTTCTCATAATTTTTTCGACGCCGTTTTTTCTATATCTCGACAACAAGCAGCACATTTACATGGCATGTTTCGTATTTTTCTGGCTTTTGACCATCAATCACGCAGCCATGCGAACGGCCGCGCCGGCATTTGTCTATGCGCTGTCGATCCTCAAAGTAGTCAATTATGAAAAACCTGTTGTACGTAGGGAACAAGCTGTCTAAGCACGGTCATACCGCGACGGCGATTGAAGTGCTCGGCCCGATGCTTGAGCGCGATGGTTTTCGGGTTACCTACGCCTCGTCAAAAAAAAATAAGCTGCTGCGGCTTGCCGACATGTGCCTGAAGACTTTCGCCAAAAGCAATACGGTAGATTACGTCTTGATTGACACATACAGTACCTGGAATTTTTGGTATGCCTTTGCCGTGAGCCAGCTGTGCCGTCTGTTACAACTTAAATATATTCCGATTCTTCACGGCGGAAACCTACCGGTCCGGCTCGCCCGAAATCCGCGGGTATGCCGTATGGTTTTTGGACATTCGGTCGTCAATGTCGCGCCGTCAGGCTATCTGGCCGAAGTTTTCGGCAAGGCCGGTTTTCGTGTCAGGCAGATTCCGAATCCGGTTGGTGCGGCTGAGTTTAGGTATGTCCGGCGTGAGAATTTGAGGCCGAAACTGCTTTGGGTTCGGTCTTTCGCGTCGCTGTATAATCCGGAAATGGCATTGCGCGCGTTCAAACTTATCCAAAACCGATATCCCGACGCAGCACTCTGCATGGTCGGGCCCGAGAAAGACGGACTAAAACACAAATGTGAAGAAATCGCAGCGGCCGAAAATCTCGTCGTGACTTTTACGGGCAGGCTTTCGAAAGCGGAATGGGCCGCGATTTCACAGCAGTACGATATTTTTATCAACACTGCCCGGACAGACAACACACCGTTCAGTATCATTGAGGCGCTTTCACTTGGCATGGCGGTCGTATCTACCGACGTCGGAGGCATTCCGAATTTACTCGAAGACCGAAAAAACGGACTTTTGGTTGCAGACGATGACGCCTCGGCAATGGCCGATGCAATTGTCGAACTCGTAGAAAATACAGGGTTGGCATCGGGAATCATCGCAACGTCAAAACGGCTCATCGCGGAATCTACTTGGCCGAATGTCCGTGCAAAATGGCTTGAAATTTTGATTTAACGGATTTTGGCAGTTGGTTTTATTTGCTAAATTGCACGTTCAAACTAAAAGCCCTAAAACGAGATGATTAAGCAGAAGAAAATACATTTCGAAATTTCCGAAAGAAAAGTTCTGCTGCGGATTTTTGATATCCTTTTCGTACTTCTCGCCTTATATATTATCGGAAAGCTTTTCCAGTTCTCTTATTTCAACATTTCAACGACAAATTTTTACTGGACGATTGTCCTGGCGCTTTACATTTCGGTGATCGGGAGCGTTTTTGAAATGTACAATCTGCAGATCGCCAGCAATCAGTTCCAAATTATAAAAAGCATTGTGCTGACGGCTTCGTCAACGGTGTTGATTTATTTATTGACGCCGATTTATACGCCTGTGCTGCCGTCAAATCGTCTGCAAATCCTGTTTTTTTATCTCGCCGTACTGGGCTCGTTATTGGTTTGGCGTACGATTTATGTCAAATTTTTCGCCTCGAGCCGGTTCGTCAAAAAGGTCATCCTGATTTGCGATTGCGAGCAGCTTGAGGAATTGGTTGTCGGCCTGGAGAAAAGCGACCCGCATTACAAAGTCATGGGTTACGTGAATTCAGACAGCGGCAAACCGAGCGAGGCTTATGACGTCGTCCCAAGCATCAACGTGGATTTGCTTGAGGATTTTGTCCGGAGGCATTCGGTGTCGGAAGTCGTCATCGCATCACAAAAAACCGACGGCATCACCGTAAGCCTTTATAACCAATTGATCCATTTGCTCGAAAACGGGTTTATCATCCGCGAATATACACAGGTGTATGAAAGCGTCGCACAACGCATCCCGGTACAATATGTAGCGCGCGACTTTTACCGCTATTTCCCGTTTAGCCGAAGCAACCAAAATCACTTGTATTTGCTGTTCGTGAGAATTTTTGAGATCATTGTTTCACTTGCCGGCATCGCCATTGGAATTTTGCTGCTGCCATTTATTTTGGTCGGCAACCTGATCGGTAATCGGGGCAAACTTTTCTACACGCAAAAACGGGTAGGGAAGAATGGCGAGGTATTTCGGATATTGAAATTCAGGACGATGGTCAAAAACGCCGAAAAAAACGGCGCCGTGTTCACAACGACCAATGATTCGCGAATCAAGCCGTTCGGGAAATTCCTGCGCAAAACCCGGATTGACGAGTTTCCGCAGTTTTATAACATCCTTAAGGGTGACATGGCGGTAATCGGGCCGCGGCCTGAACGTCCGGTTTTTGTTGAGGCAATTGCTGAGAAAATGCCTTTTTACGAAACGCGCCACGTCATCAAGCCAGGATTGACCGGTTGGGCGCAAGTCAATTACTCATATGGTGAAACCATTGACGACAGCCTGATCAAGCTGCAATACGATTTGTATTACATCAAGC
>JAEWLD010000100.1 GCA_023393485.1 Bacteroidota bacterium | reverse complement strand
GTTGAATCCGTTTCTGCCGAAAGAAGCATCGTCCGCGCGAAATTCTCGTTTGTCCCGGCGAAATCGCGTTTGAGTGCCGCGCCAATCGCCTGGCGTTGCTTTTCGAATTGTTTCGGCAACGGCGTGGCGGCCTGCTTGAAATTGTCGATTCCGATAAATCCGATGATGTTTTTTGGGTGCGATGTGGCTTCGATCAAGTTGATGTCGCCTGCCATCGAATGCCCGATCAAAATGACGTTTTTCAGTCCGAGCCTTCTGACAACCGCATAAACATCGCCTGCATAATTGTCCAGCGACCAATATTTTCGGTCTTTACCCGATTTTCCGTGGCCGGGCAAATCCATAGTCACGACTTTGTAATCGTCTTTGAAGTGCTTGACCTGCGCGTCCCAATAGGTTTGGTCAATATAGGCGCCGTGGACAAAAAGCAATGTTGCGCCGCCTTCGCCATACTCATTGTAATGGATTTCGGCACCATCGCGGTAGAGTACGCCCGGTTTGTAGATACCGACTGATTTCACTTCTTCTTTACAAGAGCTCAGTGCCAGTGAAATCAGCAGAAAACAGGCGATTTTGATTTTGGTGGACATCGCAGAATTTTTGAGTGAAATTACTGCAAACGAAACATCGTCTGCAAGAGCAAACGAAATAATTCATTAACAACTTATCAGCACCTTTTCAGCATAATTTTAAAGCAGCGCGTCTGGGAAAAATAGATAGTCGTTGGTGCTATTGCTTTCGGTTTGGGTTGTCTCCTGCGTTTTGCCGTATGTAGTTGTCGGTTCCATAAGATATTGTTTATGAGGCAAAAATAGAAGATGAAACCACGTTGCAATTTACGCAATTATCGGCTAATGTTATACGATTATGGGATTTAAGTCGTATCGGACGTTAAACGCCATATATAAGATTGTCTTTTGAAAATTTTTAATCGAATCGACGATGTTTTGGGCCTTGCCTGACAACAATTTGTTGATATCATTTTGTCGGCCTCGACCAACTGCAGCCAATCAGGGATATTTTTACGCTGCCCTAAACTGATATCATGAAACCAGCCCATTTTGTAATCGTCGATGACGATGTAATCAACAACCGTTTATGTCAATTGTGCATCGCCAGGCATTTCGGCCCTGTGAAGATCGAATCATTTCAGAACCCGTTGATTGCCCTTGAGGTCATCGGTTCAAAAAATCACGACAGCATTGGCTCGAAAGTATTATTCCTCGATATCCACATGCCACAGCTGAGCGGATGGGATTTTCTGCAGCGCTTCGCGATGTTTGACAATAACGTGAAATCGCAGTTTAAGATTTATATCCTTTCGGCCTCAAGTGATGCCGAGCAGATTGACCGGGCATGGAAACATCCGTTAGTTGCCGGATTTATTTCAAAACCGCTCGGTGAGAAAAAACTTGAAAGAATTTTTCGCGAATTGCCCGAAGAATTTGGGATGAAGTGTTTTTATTGATTGCTGCCTGCCGGCTGAGCGAAAAAAAAGCCCCGCGAACTTCGCGGGGCAATCCAATTACTATAAAACATCTATTTTATCAATTCGAAGCTGCGCTTCACAAAATCTGTCAATTCTTCGCCTTTGAGAAGGTTTTGCGACAATTTTGCCAAATCGAGTGCCTGTTTGACAAGCGGCTGGCGGGCATCGTCATCACTCTTTAGGATGCGAGAAGCAAGTTCAGAGTTGGAATTGACCACCAAATTGTACATATCAGGCAAATTCCCCATGCCGAACATGCCGCCGCCGGTTTGGCTCATTTCCTTCATGCGTCGCATGAATTCAGGTTGTGTAATCATAAATGGCGCTGCGCTTGAATCAAGCGCTTCGAGTTGTACGGTATAAGTTTGCGCCGGAACAATTGACTGGACCGCTGTTTTTAATTTTTCCTGTTCATCCTCGGACAGTTTTGAAATCGCGGTGTCTTCTTTTTTGATAAGGCTATCGATATGATCGGCATCGACTCGCGCAAAGATCAATTTTTCATTGTCGGCTTCGAGCTTTTGAATCAGATGGGATACAATTGGCGAGTCGAGTAATAATACTTCGTAGCCTTTCGCCTTCGCGGCATCGATATAACTATGTTGCGCGTCCTGGCTGCCCGCATACAGCAGCACAAGCTTGCCGTCTTTATCAGTTTGTGTGTCTTTTACCTTTTCGCGGAGTTCATCCAGGGTAAAGAATTTCCCGTCAACGGTAGGATAGAGCATGAACGCGCCGGCTTTTTCATAGAACTTTGGCTCGCTAAGCATACCGTATTCCAAAACGATCTTGATGTCATTCCATTTGTTTTCAAAATCCTCGCGATTTTCGGTAAACAAAGATTTTAATTTATCGGCGACTTTACGCGTGATGTAATTTGATATTTTCTTCACGTTGCCATCGGCCTGCAGGTACGAACGCGACACGTTGAGCGGAATGTCAGGCGAATCGATCACGCCTTTGAGCATCGTTAAAAATTCAGGAACGATGCCTTCAACATTATCGGTGACAAAAACCTGGTTTTGGTAGAGTTGGATTTTGTCTTTTTGGATTTGCATGTCTTTGCCAAGCCTCGGAAAATATAGAATTCCCGTCAAATTGAACGGATGGTCAACATTGAGATGAATGTTGAATAACGGATCTTCAAACTGCATCGGATACAATTCGCGGTAAAAATCTTTATAATCGTCAGCCGATAATTCTGAGGGCTGTTTTGTCCAGGCCGGAGTCGGGTTATTGACGATGTTGTCGAC
>JAEWLD010000026.1 GCA_023393485.1 Bacteroidota bacterium | reverse complement strand
GTCCGAGACTGCTCAAAATCAGGATGTCAGTCAGGTCGAGCCCGCGATTGCGGCCGCCGAAACCACCGCCGCCGCGTTTGTTCCGCGCTGCGATGATGACAATCAAAATAATGACGAAAATGATGATGCCGAACGGAAATGAACCGTCGCCTTTGCTCTTTTTGCGCTCGCCTTTGTACGTGCCTTTAAAAACCTTGAAAAGCTCATCGGCGCCTTTGTCCAGGCCGTTGTAATAGCTTCCGGCCTTGAATTCCGGAATAATGACATTGCGGATGATTTCACCATTGGTTCCTGCGGTCAGTTTGTGTTCGAGGCCGTAACCCGGTGCAATCCAGATTTTGCGTTCCTGTTCGGCCACGAGAATAAACACGCCGTTGTCTTCTTTTGCCTGGCCAACGCCCCATTCATGACCCCATTTCGGAGCGAGGATTCCGATGTCTTCGCCTTTGATTGTCTCGACCGTTGCCACGACGATTTGCGTTGAGGTCGAATCTGAATAACGGATCAATTTTTCCTCGAGCGCCGTTTTTTCGGAAGGACTTAAAAGGTTGGCGTAATCATAGACGCTGGTCTGAAAATCGGGTTTCGGCGGAATCTTGAATTGAGCAAAACCCAAATGGAACGCGAATAAAACAAACAGCAATACTAATTTTTTACCCATGCGTTCCAGTTGTTTTTGGTGTTCGTGAACCTCGGCACGCATATTTTTCCGTGGTTGGTTTCATAATGCGCCGTTTGAAATTTCGTTTGACAACTCGTCTTTGTCATCGTCCTGGCATGGAAAGTAACGTTGCAATTCTGTGCCGGCGCGTTTGATTCCGTCAATCAGCCCTTGCCTGAAATTTCCCTTGCTGAAATGCGCCGCAATGACATCTTTGGTCGAATCCCAAAAATTGTCGGCCACGGCGTCGTCAATGCCTTTATCGCCGCAAATCGCAAAACTGTGATCGTCGACGGCAACGTAAATCAGCACGCCGTTTTTGAGCGCGGTGTTGTCCATGCCGAGCAAGTGGAAAACTTCGCGGGCGCGGTCAAATGCATCGCCCGAAGCCGTCTTTTCAATATGCACGCGGATCTCGCCCGAGGTTTCCTTTTCGGCCAATCGGATCGCTTCGACGATTTCGGCTTCTTCGGCCGGCGTCAGGAAGTTTTCTGCTTTAGACATTAAAATTTGACTTCTACGGGTTTATCGGCGCCTTCGACAGATTTGAAGTACTCTTTTTTCTGGAAGCCGAACATGCCCGCAAATATTGAATTCGGAAATGTTCCGATGTGATTATTATACGGCTTGACGGCTTCGTTGAAACGTGTGCGCGCGGTCAAGATCTGGTTCTCGGTGCTTGCGAGTTCGTCTTGTAATTTGAGGAAATTTTGGTCAGCCTTCAGGTTCGGATATTGCTCGACCGATACCAAAAGTCTTCCGAGCGCGGACGAAACCCCGCTTTGCGCCTGGCTGAAAGCGGCCAATTGTTCAGGTGTGATGTTCGACGGGTCGACTTGTATAGAAGTAGCCTTGGCGCGCGCTTCGATGACCGCCGTCAGAGTTGATTTTTCGTGTTCGGCATAACCTTTTACGGTGTTGACCAGGTTTCCGATAAGGTCATTTCGCCTCTGATAAGAAGTCTCGACGTTGCCCCAGGCTTCTTCAATGTTCTGGTTGAGTTTCACCGCAGTGTTGTTGATGTTTTTGATCCATACGAAAAGTATCAATACGATTCCGATTCCGATAATCCAGGGGAGAAATTTTCTCATGATGTTTGGTTTTAGTTGCTGGTTTCTAGTTTCTAGTGACTAGAAGCTGCAAGATTAGTCTAGGTTTAAAGATTTGATTATTATTTATGTTTAATTTAAAAGTAAAAGCTCAATTTAGAAGCGACATCCAGCAACTAGCCACTAACAACTAGCCACTAGAGCTCATTCTTTATACTCACCAACTCCGCTTTTATCCTTTCAAGCTTGCTGATGATCTCAAATTTATCCAACGTCTTTTTCTGGCCTTCCTTTAAATGTGTTTTGGCGCCGTCGAGCGTAAAGCCGCGTTCTTTGACCAAATGGTAAATCAACTGAAGATTTTTGACATCTTCGGGCGTGAACATCCGGTTGCCTTTGGCATTTTTTTTTGGTTTGAGGATATCGAACTCCTTGTCCCAAAACCGGATCAGCGAAGCATTGACGTTAAACGCCCTGGCCAGCTCGCCAATGCTGTAATATCTTTTGTCTGGTGATAAATCGATGTGCATTAATCTAAAGATTGGTTTTCCTGGTTTGCTAATTTTGAAATGGCCACAAACTCTGCAGCCGAAATATTGCCGTAATAAAAATTGAGCGGATTGACGACCACGCCGCCTTTGTGCACTTCATAATGGCAATGCGGCGCCTCGCTTCTGCCAGTCGATCCTACATAGCCGATCACATCGCCGCGTTTTACACGCTGCCCCGCGTGCACTTTGTATTTGCTCAAATGCCCGTACAATGTCTCGTAGCCGTATCCGTGGCGGATCACGATGTGGTTGCCGTAACCCGATGCGCCGGCATCGGCCCTGGCTACAACACCGTCGCCAGTCGCAAAAATCGGCGTTCCGGTTTTGGCCGAGAAATCCATTCCCGCGTGAAATTTCCTGACTTTCGTAAATGGATCGGTCCGGTAACCGAAACCCGAGGCGACAGCGCGCAGTTTCTCGTTCTGCACCGGTTGGATTGCCGGAATCGCGAGTAACAACTTGCTTTTTTCCTTGGCCAACCGATGAATTTCATCAAGTGATTTTGATTGGATTACGAGCTCTTTTGACAGCACGTCAACACGTTTTCTGGTGTCGATCACCAACTGTGAATTATTGTAACCTTCGAGTTCCTTATATCGGTTGACCCCGCCAAAACCCGCTTTGCGCTGTTCTTCGGGAATCGGGGCGGCGTTGAAATAGGTGCGGTAAAGATTGTTGTCGCGGTCTTCAATGTTCCCGATGACCTCGTCAATCTGGTCCATTTTCTTGTTGACGATCGCATAATTGAGCCTTAGGTTTTCAATCTCCCGAGTCAGCAATCTGTCTTTTGGCGTTTCAAAGAACGATGTGTTGAGAAGGACGGCGACCCCGAGAAAACCAAACAGCGCGGCAGCCAGCAAAAACAGCGCTGCATAGCCGAATTTGGTCCGTTTCTTCCGCTTGATTTTCTTATAGGCAAGCGTTTCGGGATCGTAATAATATTTTACCTTCTTCATTCTTTTAAAAATATCCTATTTTTGCGCTTGCAAAAGCCGGACAGAAGCAAATTTAATAAAATAGTTTTCGTCGCGCGGTGAAATTTGGAAATTTGGAAATTTGGAAATTTGAAAATGGAATGTTTGCAGTTTAATGTCTGCTTTATTTCTAAGTCGGATAGTCAAATTTCAATATAACAACAGCATTTCCAAATATTCAAATTTTTCAAATTTTCAAATTAATGAAGTCACAAGACATCCGCCAGCAATTCCTTGATTTCTTCAAAAGCAAAGGCCATTTGATCGTATCGTCGGCGCCAATCGTTCTCAAAGATGATCCGACGCTGATGTTCAACAATTCAGGCATGGCGCAGTTCAAGGAATTTTTCCTCGGAAACGGCACGCCGAAAAGCAAGCGCATCGCCGATACTCAGAAATGCCTGCGCGTTTCGGGCAAACACAACGATTTGGAAGAAGTCGGGATCGATACCTATCACCATACGATGTTCGAGATGCTCGGCAACTGGTCGTTTGGCGATTACTTCAAAAAAGAAGCGATTCACTGGGCTTGGGAATTGTTGACCGAAGTCTATAAAATCGATAAAGATATTCTGTATGTCACTGTTTTCGAAGGTTCAAAGGAAGAAAACGTGCCGTTTGACCAGGAAGCGTACGACATCTGGAAATCGCTTATTGCCGAAGACCGCATTTTGCTCGGCAACAAAAAAGACAATTTCTGGGAAATGGGCGATCAGGGTCCGTGCGGACCGTGTTCCGAAATCCATGTCGATATCCGTTCGGCCGAAGAAAAAGCGAAGCAGCCGGGCCGCGACCTGGTCAACGCCGACCATCCGCAGGTCGTTGAAATCTGGAACAATGTGTTCATGGAATTCAACCGCAAAGCCGACGGTTCACTCGAAAAACTGCCTGCGCAACACGTCGATACCGGAATGGGCTTCGAGCGTTTGTGCATGGTTTTGCAAGGCGTGCAATCAAATTATGACACCGACGTTTTTACGCCGCTGATTCAACACATCGAAAAAATTACAGGCGCGAAATACACGATCAAAGCAGCAAACCAGGCCGAAGAAAAAGTCAACATCGCCATTCGCGTCATCGCCGATCACGTCCGCGCAGTCGCTTTTGCCATTGCCGATGGCCAACTTCCGTCGAACACCGGCGCGGGTTACGTCATCCGCAGGATTTTGCGTCGCGCAATCCGCTATGGGTTTACGTTTTTGAATACTAAGGAAGCTTTTATTTATCATCTGGTTGAAACGCTGGCGTGGCAAATGGGCGATTCGTTTCCCGAAATCCGCGCGCAGAAAAATCTCGTGATGAGCGTGATGAAAGAGGAAGAAACCTCGTTTTTGCGTACGCTTGACCAAGGTCTGCAACTGCTCGAAAATGTGATTTCGACTGAAAAAACCGATACCGTTTCAGGGCAAAAAGCGTTTGAATTGTATGATACTTTCGGTTTCCCGATTGATTTGACCGCGCTGATTCTGCGTGAACGGAACCTGAACCTCGACGAAGCCGGTTTTGAAAAAGCGATGTTCGAACAAAAAACGCGTTCGCGCGCGGCGTCTGAGGTCTCGACCGATGACTGGACGATTGTCAATGAAGGCGACGGCACCGAGCCATTCGTAGGCTATGATCTACTGGTCAACGAAGTCAAAATCCTGCGCTACCGGAAAATCGACTCCAAAAAAGATGGCAAACTCTACCAAATCGTCCTCGACCATACGCCGTTCTATCCCGAAGGCGGCGGCCAGGTAGGCGATAAAGGCACGATTTCGAACATCAACGATACGATCGAGGTCATCGATACCAAAAAGGAAAACAACCTCATTTTGCATATTACCCGCGAGTTGCCCGAACATATTGACGGCAAATTCATAGCGAAAGTCAACAGGGAATTGCGCGATGAAACTGCAGCAAACCATTCTGCGACGCACTTGATGCACCAGGCTTTGCGCGCCATTTTGGGCAAGCATGTCGAGCAAAAAGGTTCGCTTGTAGCACCGGATTATTTGCGATTCGACTTTTCGCATTTCGCCAAATTGACTGACAGCGAAATCAAACAGGTCGAAGATTTTGTCAACGAGAAAATCAGCGAGCACATTCCGCTTGTCGAGCGCCGCAACATGCCGTTCGCCGAGGCGATTAACGAAGGCGCGATGGCGCTTTTCGGCGAAAAGTATGGCGACCACGTCCGCGCGATCAAATTCGGCGACAGCGTCGAACTTTGTGGCGGCATCCACGTGCCGAACACGGCCGACATCTGGCATTTTAAAATCGTCAGCGAAGGCGCGGTTGCGGCAGGAATTAGGCGGATTGAAGCCATTACCGGCGAAGCGGTGAAGCGTTATTTCGCCGAACACGAAAACCTTTTGTCTGAAATCAAGTCGGTTTTGAAAAACCCGCAGGATTCGGTCAAAGCGGTTGTCGCACTTCAGGACGAAAACGCGAAACTCAAGAAACAGGTCGAAGCGCTTTTGAAGGACAAAGCAAAAAGCCTCAAAGGTGAACTCGCAAGTGAAATCAGGGAAATCAATGGTGTTCATTTTCTCGCCAAACAAGTCGATTTGAATGCCGAAGGCGCTAAAGATTTGGCGTACGAACTCGCAGCGCTCGGCAACAACCTGTTCATCGTGCTGGCAACGGCCGATGAAGGCAAACCGATGCTGACCTGCTACATCTCAAAAGAACTCGTCGGCCAGCGCGGTTTCAATGCCGGGCAAGTGGTTCGTGAACTGGGCAAATACATCCACGGCGGCGGCGGCGGACAACCGTTTTTTGCGACGGCCGGCGGCAAGGATGTGCTCGGTATTCCATCGGCACTTGAACACGCTGAAGATTTTGTGAAATAAAATAAGCCCGGAATGACCTTCCGTGTTTTTTTGTGCAAAAAAATTATTTTATTTGTCAAAAAAAGTCATGGGCCAACTGAAGTCGACATTTTCGGCAATCGGGTTTATCATAGCCTGTTTACTTGTGTCGTGTTCATCTGACGGTGATCCAAACTCGTCCGGCGGCACATTATTGAAAAAAATTGTACAGACCTATGATGACGGCGAAGCTTATATTGCGACCTATCACTATAATGGGAATAAGCTCAATTATATTTCGATGGATGAAGGCAAAATCGTTTACAGTTATTCGGGCGATAGGATTTCTGCAGTGAGCTGGCAAAATGCTGCGGGCCTCGAGAACATCCATACCGGGTTGGACTACGATAGCTCTGGCCGGCTTTCGCATTTGTCGAATTTTTACGTCGGGCCGGATTTCGAGAATTATACTGATTACACCTATAACGACGATGGAACGGTCAGTGAGGTCGATCATCTCTGGGACGAATCCGAGGGCGGCTATTCGGTCGAAAACCGCAAATTATTCTTT
>JAEWLD010000018.1 GCA_023393485.1 Bacteroidota bacterium | reverse complement strand
ATTCCAGTGTTGGCATCGAAGAAGTGAACAAAGTTTTGGAAAGAGTCAGCATAGGTATAAGCAGTTTGGGTTTGCCCGCTTGGCGTTACATCGGCAAATTCCCAGATCGTTCCACCATCGGTCGTTTTGAAAAGCGAGCCGCCTGCAGCATCACCGTCGATAGCAGAAACCCACGCTTTGTCACCATCAATTGGAGAAAGGTTGTTTATCGCCAATAATGGGTCGCCGAGATCAACAAGTCCGGCAGTCCAGTTATCGCCGCCATCTGTCGTTTTCGTAAATTCCTGGATGTTGTTGGTGGTATCCAGGCCGTCATAGGCTACAGCCCAAACGACGTTCGCGTCAACGATGTCGATTTCGTTGATACCACGACTTGGCGAATCAAAGCCAGTTGCCTGCTCAGTCCACTGGGCCGAAGCGACACCTGCAGACAAAACAAATGCAGATAGTAATAGTTTTTTCATAATGTTTTTTGATTTTAAATTAATTAATCCAGCATCAAATGTAAGAATTAATTTTAAATATTCAGATTTCATAAAAAAAATATAAGGTTAAAAAAATCCAAAAAATGCTGTTAATTGAACCATGGTATTTTTTGTTACCTTTAACCTGCAAATTTTGATTAAAAAACAATGAATTTACTTTTAAGGATATTGGTAACCAGTATATTAGTCATGGTGATTTCGCGATTCATTCCGGGCGTGCGGGTTGATGGTTTTATGACCTCACTGATCGTCGCCGTCGTACTCGGATTGCTAAACATTTTCATCAAGCCGATCATCGTGCTGTTCACGCTGCCGGTAACGATTTTGACACTTGGCCTGTTTTTGCTGGTCATCAATTCCGTGATGATTCTTCTCTGCGCAGAAATCGTCGGTGGTTTCCACGTTGACACTTTCTGGGCCGCGCTGCTGTTCAGCATCATTTTATCGCTTACGCAATCAATCATTTACAAGCTCGGGGGCGACGAAAAATAACAGCTCACTTCGGGCTCGTGAACCGATCAGGCGAAAAAATCTTAAAATTTTCCCTCAATCCGAAAAGGATGAAGCAGTTCTGGTAAAAATATACTAATTTTGCCAGCCAAATTTTATTACATAAAAAATGAATATCACCAAAAAGAATATCGACGATCTGAACGCCGTCGTTACTGTCAAGATTGCCAAGGATGATTACGCGGGACGCGTCGAGAAAGTACTGAACGACTATCGCAAAAACGCTAACATTCCAGGTTTCCGCAAAGGCACCATGCCGATGAGCCTCGTGAAAAAGCAGTACGGCAAAGCAGTATTGCTTGAAGAAGTCAACAAGCTCATCCAGGAAAAACTCAACGCATACTTGCAGGAAGAGAAGCTCGAATTGCTCGGTAATCCGCTTCCGAAGGCCGACAACAGCATTGACTGGGACGCCGAAGATTATTCTTTTGATTTCGAGCTCGGTATCGCACCGAAGTTTGAAGTCGATCTCGCCGGCAAAAACAACATCACCCAGTATAAGATCGTTGCCGATGATAAAATGCTTGACGATCAGGTACGCCGCATCCGCAAACAATTCGGCAAGATGATTTCGCAAAACGAAGTCACCGAAGATGCCGACATTACAGGTGTTTTCAAAAACGAAGAAAAAGACATCGAAAACCGCACTACGATTTCGCTCGATATTTTCAAAGACAAGAAGACCGCGAAGGGTTTTATCGGAAAAAAGGTCGGCGATGTGATCACGCTCAAGACAAAAGGTCTGTTTGATGACGATCACAAATTGATGGACTACCTCAAAGTCGGCCATGATGATGTCCACGGGCTTGACATCGACGTTGACTTTACGATCGAAGAAATCACGACAAGCGAACTTGCCGAACTCAGTCAGGAATTGTTTGATAAATTGTTTGGCGAAGGCGCAGTGTCTTCAGAAAAAGAACTTCGCGCTAAAATCAAGGAAGACGCTGAAAAGCAATTCGCAAACACTGCAGACCAGAAGTTCCTCAATGATGTCACCGAACATTTGCTGGCCTCGACCAAATTTGACCTTCCGGCCGAGTTCCTAAAAAAATGGATCCAATCTGCTGGTGAAAACCCGATGAGCGCTGAGGAAGCCGAAGCCGAATACAACAAATCCGAAAACGGTTTGCGTTACCAACTCATCGAAGGCAAAGTCATGGCAGACAACAACCTGCAGATCACTTTTGAAGACCTTAAAGGGTATACTGCAAATGTCATCAAACGCCAAATGGCGCAATTCGGCCAAATGAATCCAACCGACCAGGACGTTGAAGGCATCGTTGCACGTGTACTTTCAAACCAGGAAGAAGTCAAGCGTTTGTCTGAGCAGGTCATGAGCGAAAAAATGCTCGACCTGTTCAAAGAAAAAGTGAAGGCGAAGACCAAAGAAGTCTCGTATGAAGCTTTTGTTAAAGAAATGTACGGCGAATAAGTAATGTAAAATATTAGTATCTTTAACCGGCCGTTCGCGGCGAAATTAAATATTTAACGGTTAAAGATACTTTTACAAATATGAACTACGGTAAAGAATTCAAGAAGTTTGCTGTAAAGCACCACGGGGTGAACAGCCTGTATTACGATAAAATCACGGCGGCCATGACGCCAACGGGAATGACGCCTTATATCATTGAAGAGCGCCAATTGAACGTGTCGCAACTCGACGTGTTTTCAAGGCTGATGATGGATCGCATTATTTTCCTCGGCACCGGAATCGACGACCAGATTGCCAATATCGTACAGGCGCAGCTGCTTTTCCTTGAAAGCGCCGACTCGTCAAAAGACATCCAGATCTATATCAATTCCCCGGGTGGAAGCGTTTACGCCGGCCTCGGCATTTACGATACGATGCAATTCATCAAACCCGACGTCGCCACCATCTGTACCGGAATGGCAGCATCAATGGGCGCTGTATTGTTGTGTGCCGGAGCTGCAGGGAAACGTTCGGCATTGCCGCATGCGCGCGTAATGATCCATCAGCCTTCGGGCGGTGCGCAAGGCGTTGCCACGGATATGGAAATCAACCTGCGCGAAATGCTGAAACTCAAAGAAGAGTTGTATCACATCATCGCGAACCATTCAGGCCAGCCGTATGACAAAGTCTACAAAGACAGCGAGCGCGACTACTGGATGAAATCGGACGAAGCTAAAGAATACGGAATGGTTGACGAAGTGCTTCGCCGAAGCTAATTAAAACGTCCAACGTCGAACGTCTTTCGACTTTCGTCTTTCGACTTTCGACTTTCGACTAAAAAAACCCTACAAAACCAAATGGCTAAAGAAGTATTAGAATGTTCGTTCTGCGGGCGCAAGAAACCGGAAACCAATCTTTTGATTGCCGGAATCAACGCGCACATCTGTGACCGCTGTATTGAGCAGGCGCACGGCATTGTCCTCGAGGAACTGAAGTCGAGCGGCAACTCAAAGGTGATCGCCGACCTCATTCTGAAAAAACCAAAAGAAATCCGCGCATTTCTTGACCAATATGTAATCGGGCAGGAGCAGACCAAAAAAGTCATGTCGGTTGCGGTTTACAATCACTACAAAAGATTGATGCAGCAACAGTTTGACGACGAGGTCGAAATCGAGAAGTCAAATATCATCATGGTCGGACAGACCGGTACCGGAAAAACGCTGGTGGCCAAGACGATCGCCAAAATGCTCGACGTTCCGCTCGCGATTGTCGACGCGACCGTGTTGACCGAAGCCGGCTACGTTGGCGAAGACGTTGAAAGTATTTTGACAAGACTACTGCAGGCTGCGGATTATGATGTGGCAAAGGCGGAACGCGGCATTGTTTTCATCGACGAGATAGACAAAATTGCGCGCAAAAGCGATAACCCGTCAATCACGCGCGACGTTTCCGGCGAAGGTGTCCAGCAAGCACTCTTGAAACTGCTCGAAGGAACGGTTGTCAATGTGCCGCCAAAAGGCGGACGGAAACATCCCGACCAGAAATTTGTCGAAGTCAACACCCAAAACATCTTGTTTATTGCCGGCGGCGCATTTGACGGCATCGAGCGCGTGATTTCAAAACGGCTCAATCGTCAGGCCGTTGGTTATGCTACTTCGAAAAATTCGGACAGTATTGACAAAGATAACTTGCTGCAATACATCATCCCGAAAGACATCAAGGAATTCGGCTTGATTCCCGAAATCATTGGGCGTTTGCCGGTTTTGACGCATATGGATCCGCTTGACCGCGAAACGTTGCGAGCCATTTTGACCGAGCCTAAAAACGCGCTTGTCAAGCAATACAAGAAGCTATTCGGAATGGATGATGTCGAGCTCGACATTACTGAAGAAGCGCTTGATTTCATCGTAGACAAAGCACTTGAATACAAACTCGGCGCGCGTGGCCTTCGTTCATTGTGCGAAGCCATCCTGACCGACGCGATGTATGAATTGCCGGGAACCGACGACTCGCATCTCAGGATTGACAAGACTTACGCCGAAGACAGGCTCAATAAAAATCTCTTACAGCGATTGAAAGCTGTTTCTTAATGAAAAGGCTCTGAATTTATTTCAGAGCCTTTTTTTATACGTTGCGGGTTTCCGCATTGGTTACTTCGTTTGTGCAGTAGCGCTTTTTGCAGCTCCAGCCGCTTGTCGCACACGAAGTCAGTGTCGCGGCGGCAATCAGAATAAATAGAATTCGCTTCA
>JAEWLD010000297.1 GCA_023393485.1 Bacteroidota bacterium | reverse complement strand
TTGATTGACCGTTTCATTGAATCGAACCCGAAAATGCCAAAGCCTACTCAGGAAATTCCCTCGGTTACAATTGAGCAAAAAGAAGACACTTCGGCGCTGATGACAGAAACCCTGGCGCGGGTTTATCTCGAACAACGCAAATATCAAAAAGCGATTCAGGCTTATGAAATTTTAATTTTGAAATATCCGGAAAAAAGTTCTTTCTTTGCAGACCGAATTTCAGAGATAAAAAATTTACAACAAAATAATATCCTATAATGAGCACATTTTCAATTTTTTTGGTCTTGATTACAATCGTATGTTTCTTACTGATTGTCGTCATCATGGTTCAAAACCCTAAAGGCGGCGGTTTGTCTTCAAGCATCGGCGGCAGCCAGATGTTGGGCGGCGTGCAAAAGACCACAGACTTCCTTGACAAAAGTACCTGGACGCTTGCAGCGATTTTGATTGTTTTGATCTTGTTGTCAAGCTTGAGTTTTACGGGCGTACTCAGTGACCAGAACAAAGTAATGCAAGAAATTGAAACGGCTCCTGTCAAACAGACCACTTCGCCGGCAGTGCCTGCGGGAACAGAAACAGCGCCTGCTGCAACACCTGCGCCTGCCACTGAGACAAAATAAGACGGCCTAAAAACCGACACAATGCCAGCCTGAAAACGCTGGCATTTTTTTTAGCTGACATTTTTTCAGCAATTCACCGGCGGCATAATTTTCGTCAAGCGCGAACCGCAAAAAATAACCTTAAAAATATATCATTATGGCATTAAGCATCAAACCACTTTCTGACAGGGTTCTGATCGAGCCCGCAGCGGCCGAAACGCAAACGGCATCCGGAATCTTCATCCCAGACACGGCTAAAGAAAAACCGCAAAAAGGTATGGTGGTCGCAGTCGGCAACGGCACTAAAGACCACACGATGACCGTCAAGGTCGGCGACACTGTTTTGTACGGTAAATATGCCGGTACCGAACTCAAGCTCGACGGCAAGGACTACCTGATCATGAGAGAGGACGATATTTTTGCAATCATTTGAGAAAGCTTTAAGCTTAAAACGTTTCACAACAAAAATTCATGTCACAAATTTCAAAATCAAATAACATTTTAAAGTAAAACCAAGCTTAGTGCCTATAGCTTACAGCTTATAGCCTAAGCGCAAAGAAATTCAATATGGCTAAAGAAATTATATTCGACATCGAAGCCCGCGACGGACTCAAACGCGGCGTAGACGCATTGGCAAATGCGGTAAAAGTAACCCTTGGCCCGAAAGGCCGCAACGTCATCATCGGCAAGTCATTTGGCGGACCGAATGTAACCAAAGACGGCGTTACTGTTGCCAAAGAAATCGAATTGAAAGACGCGCTTGAAAACATGGGCGCGCAAATGGTCAAGGAAGTTGCATCAAAGACCAACGATCTGGCCGGAGACGGTACAACCACAGCAACCGTACTGGCACAAGCCATTGTTAAAGAAGGCTTGAAAAACGTAGCGGCAGGCGCCAATCCGATGGACTTGAAACGCGGCATCGACAAAGCGGTTGAAGCCATCGTGAAGGACTTGTCCAATCAATCGACTGAAGTTGGCAGCTCGTCAGAAAAAATCAAGCAAGTCGCTTCGATTTCGGCAAACAACGATGACGTGATTGGCGATCTGATTGCAACGGCTTTCGAAAAAGTCGGCAAAGAAGGCGTCATCACTGTTGAAGAAGCCAAAGGAACAGACACTTTTGTCGATGTTGTTGAAGGCATGCAGTTTGACCGCGGCTATCTGTCTCCATATTTCGTGACCAATCCGGAGAAAATGGAAGCCGAACTCGACAATCCGTATATTTTATTGTACGACAAAAAAGTATCTTCATTGAAAGAGCTTTTGCCGGTTCTTGAGCCGGTTGCCCAATCTGGCAAACCGCTTTTGATCATCGCTGAAGATGTAGACGGCGAAGCGCTATCGACCTTGGTCGTAAACAAACTGCGCGGCGCACTCAAAATCGCGGCAGTAAAAGCACCGGGCTTCGGCGACCGCCGCAAGGCATTGCTTGAAGACATTGCAATTCTGACCGGCGGAACCGTGATTTCCGAGGAAAGAGGTTATACGCTTGAGAACGCAACTTTGGAAATGCTCGGTACGGCAAAACGCGTATCAATTGACAAAGACAACACAACGGTTGTCAGCGGCGCCGGCGATACCGAAATGATCAAAAACCGCGTTGGCCAGATCAAGGCACAAATGGAAACCACGACTTCAGATTACGACCGCGAAAAACTTCAGGAACGTTTGGCCAAATTGGCCGGCGGCGTTGCGGTACTGTATGTTGGCGCGGCACCCGAAGTTGAAATGAAAGAGAAAAAAGACCGCGTGGACGACGCATTGCACGCCACACGTGCAGCTGTTGAAGAAGGCATTGTTGCCGGCGGCGGCGTGGCGCTTTTGCGTGCGAAATCGGTTCTTAGAAATATCCAGACTGACAATGCCGACGAAGCTACGGGCGTCCAGATCGTATCGCGCGCGATTGAAGCGCCTTTGCGTACGATCGTTGAGAACGCAGGCCTCGAAGGTTCTGTCGTTGTTGCCAAAGTGGCCGAAGCCGAAGGCACATTCGGTTATAACGCCAAAACCGACGAATATGTCGACATGCTCAAAGCGGGAATCATCGATCCGAAAAAAGTAACGCGTGTAGCCCTTGAAAATGCCGCATCCGTATCAGGAATGATTTTAACCACTGAATGTGCATTGGTTGACATCAAAGAAGAAAACCCGGGCGGCGGAATGCCGATGGGCGGCGGAATGCCAGGCATGATGTAATTTTTTTTTGATCTATCCAAATAAGGACGCCATAAAAAGCGTCCTTTTTTTATTGCAGATTTTCTGTAATATTCAAAATTAAAATTGTCTACATTTACCCGAAGCGCCATTTATTTTTAAAATCGTTCGGCCCTTTCAACATCAAAACACATAAAAAGGTTACATGAAAAATACGGCAACCCTACTGCTTTCATTTTTGTTTTTTGTAAATATGTCAACTGCGCAGGAAAGCGCGCGCGAGCAGATCGGCGATGCGATTGCCGATTATTTTGAACTTGACCGCGAGACATTGTATGCCCATTTTGACAAATCGATTTTCTTTACCAACGAGGACATCTGGTTCAAAGGTTATTGTTTCAACAAAAAACAAGGCACGCCATTTTTTGAAACCACGAATGTTTTTGCGGTTTTGCTCGATGACCAGGGAAATCAGGTCGCCGAACAGCTGGTTTTTTCATATATCGGCAGTTTCCAGGGCAATTTCAAGCTCGGGCCGCAACTCAAATCGGGCCGCTATTATGTCAGGTTTTACACCAACTGGATGAATAATTTCGCTGAAGATGAATCGGTCGTGTATCCTTTGCAGATCGTCAATGAAAACGACCGGACAATTACGATCTACGATAAGCCTGACTACTCAAAAATCAATGTCACTATCAATCCCGAAGGCGGTCATTTTGTGGCAGGCGTGGCCAATAACATCGGCGTCCGCGTCACTGATTGCGCCGGAAATCCCGTTGAAGCGCGCGATGCGAAGATCGTAAACCCGAAAGGCGAAGTTTTGACCACGTTTGCAATCGGCAAGAACGGATGTGGAAAAGCCTTTTTGACGCCGGATTCCTCGCCATTGAAAGTAATCATTCCCGTCAATGGCAAAACGATCGACGCACCATTGCCTGCCGCTGGTGACGGAATCGCCGTTGAAGTCAACAATTATGCGCTGGCCGATAAAACCATCATCAAACTAAGGGTCAATGAGCAAAAGCTTTCACAATATTCGAGACCGATATTCGTCGTTGCCCAGCAGAACAACAAATCGACGATTTTTGAAACCACGCTTAAATCAACCGAAAACGAACTCGTAATCGCCAACACCAATCTTTATTCGGGCGTAAACGTAATCCGGATCATCGATCAGCAACTCAACGAACTCGCGCAGCGCATTATTTTCGAAATGCCGCTTTCAGTACAGGACATGTCGTTTTCAGCCAATAAAAACAACGATAAGATAACCATCGTCGGGCATTCGAATTTTCCAAATTCAGACATCAGCATTTCGGTGCTGCCCGATCACACTGAAGCTATTCCGTCGGCGTGCATTCTCGGCGCGTTTTTGATCGACCCATACCTGAACGAAAAAGTAGACAATCCTGAATACTATTTCCAAAGTCCGTCAAAAGCCAAGCGCTATGAACTCGACATGCTGCTGCTGAACCAACAGTCGGGCAAATACGATTGGCGCAATATAAAACAAGCGCCGCCAAAACCGGCTTATTCCTTTGACATTGGCCTGGCCATCAAAGGTTCGGTCAATAAAAAACTTCCCGACCCAAAAAAATTCCGGATGCTGATTTCATCACCGCTGTCAATGATCAAGGATTACTCGGCAATTGATGAGAAAGGTGAATTTTCTTTTCCGAATCTGGTTTTCGGCAATCTTTCCAAATTTGATTTTACGTTGTTGAAAATTCCGTCTGAACCGGTCGAAGCCACTTTTTTTCATCAGATACAGAACCGGAAACGTCCTTTTAACAAGCCATTCAAGGTATCGCCGCCATGCTCGCCGGGCAAGGTTGTGCCAATTGATGCGCCTCAATTTGCCGGAAACGTCATCGCGCTTGACAATGTTGAGATTGAAGGCAAGTCGAAAAGTGCGCTTAAATACCGTGTAAGATTCGGAAACGCAAACCTGCGCGGCTATAAAATCGACGACAGCTATCAGGGCGAAGCATTATTGAGTTTTATCCGCGCCAATGGCTTCGATGTATCAAACGATCTTGGCGAAGTGTCAATCACCGGCCGGCTCAGGACAAGTATCAATGGGCAGCCGAACACGCCGGAAGTTTATATCAATAGCAAAAAGCTGATGACTTTTGACGAACTGCAGTACATCAAGATGGAGGAAGTGGATGAGATTTACCTCAACCCGCATGCAATAGTCGCTTCGGTCAATAATAACATGGGCGTGATTAAAATCTATCTGAAGAAACTGGATTACGGCAATGAAAAAACCGCCACAAAAAGCGTCGAAATCAAAGAAGGATTTGCGCCCGTACAAACATTTGAATCGCCCTTATATATTTCGACGTCAGATAAAGGATTCGAAAAATTCGGCATCATCCAATGGGTTCCGACCACGCTGACCGATTCAAACGGGGATTTTAAATTTGAGATTCCGGCGACCCAGGCAAAATCGATACTCTTGAGCATTCGCGGGCTTTCGCCTGAAGGTAAAATGATTTCGACCGAGAAAACGATCTCATTGAATTAAAAAATCCGGACTCGGTCCGGATTCTGGTTTACTCTTCGGCCTTGGGCGTTTGCCGTTTGGCGAATTTCAGTATTACGGGCACCATCGTCAGTAAGATTAGCCCGATGATGATGTATTCGATGTAATGTTTCATATCGATGCCGAATTCAGATAACAGGAAGCCGTACATATAATGTCCGGCGAAAATCAGGCTGAACGACCATGCAATTGAGCTGATGATATTGTAAAACATAAATTTCTTTTTGTCCATTTGCGCAATGCCGGCCACAATTGGCGCGAAAGTCCTGAAAATCGGCAAAAAGCGCGAAAAGATAATTGCGCGGCCGCCGTGTCTTTCAAAAAAGTCGTGCGACTGGACCAAATACTTTTTCTTGAACCAAAAGCTGTCTTCGCGGTTGTAAAGATAGTAACCGCCTTTGGCACCAAACCAATAGCCGGTCATGTTGCCAAACACGCCCGCTGTAGCAACCGCCGCAGACAATAAAGCAACATTGACCAGATCACTTGGAATTGCAATTACGTTCTCGACCAAGGTTCGGCTGTAGATTCCCGCCAGAAATAAAAGGCTATCGCCCGGAAGAAAGAAACCGGCAAAAAGACCCGTTTCGGCAAAAACGATAAAAAGGACAACGTAAAGGCCAATCTGCACTCCTCCGACTTGTAACGTAATGTAAAATTCGGGATTAAGCAGGTCAGTCCAATGAAATTGATCCATAAGGCGGAGATTAAAATAGTGCGTGAAAGTAAGTATAATTTACGGCAACCGCAATTTATTCGGCGACTTTAAAAGTTTCTTAACCCATTTACTTTCGCTGGTACCTGCAGCACGAATGCAAACCTTCATAAGCTTCGTCGGTCGCTTTTACATCATCGGAATCATGCCCGACTTTTGCGACCGCTTTCTTGACTTCACCGACCGATGTCTTTTCTTCGTTGATAATCAAATGCAACTGATGGTCACCAATATCCCAAACGGCCGATTTTACGCCGCTGACAGCGTAAGCCGCTTTTTCAATCCGCTTTTTACATTGCTCGCAATTGCCGTTGATCTCAACATCATACTTGGCATTCTTGTTTTTCTTTTCCTGTGCCGTTGCTGAAAGTGAAATCAAAGCAACCAGCATAAATACAATATTTTTCATTTTTTTATCTTTTATAATTCAAGTCTAACGCTATTTCAATTATCAATTGTCACCCGAGGCGCAGCCGAACTGTATAGAGCGCAGCGGAATAAATTATCATTGTCAATTATTTAATCTTAAACCGCAACCCCGCATAATACATCTGCCCAAAAACCGGCGCATACACAATAGACG
>JAEWLD010000280.1 GCA_023393485.1 Bacteroidota bacterium | reverse complement strand
ATCGCATGCTGATCTGTATTGCCGAATTGGGCGACGAAACCTTCAACCACGCGATAGAAAATGCCGTCGTCAAAATAACCGTGTTTGACCAATTGGTAAAAGCGGTCGGCAGCTTTGGGCGAATATTTTCTTTCGACGGCGATGTCAAAGTCGCCCTTGGTTGTCTCAAAACGGGCTGTGTAAGTTTCCGGCGCCCGCTCACTCAGCCATTTCGGGTCAAAAGCCGGCTTGGCGCACGAGACCGCGACAACGGCCAGTAAAAGGACTAATTTCTTCATCGGGTAAAAATAAAAAAAGTCCTGCGAACAGGACATTTTTTATCGTTTGACAAATTTCGCCGTCGCAGTTCCGCGGTCTGAACGGATTTTTATAAAATATTGCCCGCTGGCCAGCTGCGAAACATCAACCGAAGTATCGCTTCCGATTGAAGCCTGAGCCAATTGGCCAAGCGCATTGTAAATACTGACCGACTTAACCTCAACACCGCTTTTCGGCAGGATGTTGAGTACGTTCTGCACTGGATTCGGATACAAGGTAAACACATCGGCGAACTCAAAATCAGGCGCGCCGAGCAGTTGAATCGTCGTGGTAGCCGTATTGGTCACGATCGGGAAATTGTAATCGAAATAAATGCTGGCAGTATTGCTGAACGTGTCGCCTGTCTGCAATGTCGGTTTGGTCTTGATTTTAAAAGCGACATAGCCGTCATTGCCGGCGTCGTCAAATGGGAGATTGATGTTTTCAAAGATGAAATCGACGGTGTTCCCCGATAAAATCCGGGTCGTGAAGGCGTGGCTGCCGGCTATCGGGACGAGCGATGCAACATCGAATTTTGCCGTGTCGATCACATCCCTGACGACGATGTTTTGCGCATTGGCCGTTCCGGTATTTTCAAAGCGGATCATGTAATGGACATATTGTCCGATCATCTCTGGACCGACCACATTGCCTTCGAGACAGGTTTTGTCGTTCGGATCAAATGAATTGACCGCCGTTTGGGAAAGCGCAAATACGTTGTCGGACGGCGAATCATCGGTGGCCGATGGCAAGGCTGTAGCGGTCGTGTTGAACCCGTCTCCGGAATTGACAGGCGGTATGTCGAGCGGCGAATTGATGTCGAGATCAATTACGATTTGGCGCGATTCGAAAGGCATCAGGCCAGTGAAATTCCAGCTCGAGTTTCCAAAAGACTGGTTGTCGGGCACGGGATAGGCGCCGCTGTAATCTGCAACCGCATCGTCAAATGCGAAATTCACCGACCCAGACAAAATCTGGTTGCCCTTGTTCTTATAACTGATGCGGTAACTTGCCACGCCGCCTGCAAATACCTGATTCAGTGGCAATGTGACGATTTCAAGATCGGGATGGACGCCGTTTGGTGTCAGGCAAAAATCCTGGATGTGGTTGGTGCCGTTATTTGCCGGTAATGCGAGCACGGCACTGGCAGGCGAAATATCGAAATACGACGGGTTTTCTACCGACGCCGTGAGCGTAATGTCAGGTTGTTGCACGGCAAACGAATAAACGCCTGGGTTTTGGGTAAATGTCACGCCGGTTGTGCTGCCGTCGGCAATGGCGACTTTGAGGAAATTGCAGGTTGGATCGGTTGGGCCGCATCCGTCGCCATCATAGTCGAAATGGGCTACGCCCGAAACCGTATTGTAAGCGCCGCCGGGAGTGAACGAACAGTAGGAATTCACCTGGACCGCGTTGGTTCCGAGCCAGTTGTTGAGCGAAGTTTGAATGGATTGGATGTCGTTTTCATTGGCGCAGAAATAATTCAGTGCCGGATGAAATGCCGCGGAAGCCAGACTCACCGACCCGCCGTTTTTGGCGTTGACATAGTTTAAATTGGCATTGTTGAACAAATATAACGAATGGACATTCGGCGACCCGGAGAAATCCAATGTTTCCAGATTAGTGTCGACCACGTTCACATAATTGAGCGACGGGAAATTCAAGGTCATCGCAGTTTGTTGCCCGCCGTCGAAGGTCAGCCATTGCAATTGCGTCAGCATGCTGAAATCGACCACGGCAAGATCCTGATTGCCAAATCCGAAATACTTCAAGTTGACCAACGGCGTCACATTTAAAGTCGTCAGCACATTGTCCTGGCATTGGAAACTGTAGAGTCCCGTCAGCCCGGCGACGTCAAGCTCGGCAATCTGGTTGTGATCGCAAGCCAGCGCTTCGAGATTCGTCAATGGCGCGACGTTGAGCGCGGTCAAATGATTTTGGGAACAGTCCAATACTGTGAGTGTGGTCGTCAGGGTCAGGTCTGCCAATTGGTTATTCCTGCAGGAAAGGTAATAAAGTTCAGTTAAGCCCGATACGTCGAGCGTGGCGATCGCGTTGTTATCGCAGGAAAAATTGACGAGATTCGCCAGCGACGACACATCTATTGACGTCAAATTGTTATTGTGGCAGTACAAATCCTCGAGATTGGAAAGCCCGTTCACATTCAGCGCACTGATTTGGTTGTAACCGCAATCCAGGTGCACCAGCGCCGGATGGCCGGTTACGGCGAGCGCGGCCAAATTGTTCTCTTGGCAATTGAGCAGCTCCAGCGCGGTATTCGAGGCGATGTCGAGCGCCGTCAAATTGTTGCGATCGCAGGATAAACTGGTTAATCCTGTCATCGCCGAAAGATTCAGGCTGCCGATATTATTCCGGTTGCAATTCAATTCGGTCAGTCCGGCCAACGATGACACGTCGAGCACAGACAAATTGTTGTCGCTCACATTGAGTTTTGTCAACTGTGTCAGCCCGGTTACATTGAGGCTGGAAAGCGAACCGTAATACAATTCGAGTTCGGTCAGGTTTACAAGCGACGTCAGGTCGACCGTGGTCACGCCCGAACCGCCGCTCACAAATCGCGTAAGATTCGTAAAGTAATTGATTCCGGTAAAACTGTAGATTATTTGCCCGCCGAGTGGCATATCGATCTTGTAAACCGCCAGCGCTTCCGCCTGACTGATTTCGCCATCGGCATTGGCGTCGGCCTGCATGGGATTGTCGAATTGGTCTTTGGTAGAATATCCGTCCAAAAGCCTGGTTTTAAACTTTACATCCGGAATATTGATGATTTGTGCGCCCGAAATCTGGCACAAAAAAACGGCAGCGACGAAATAGTAAATCTTTTTCATAGTGTGTTGTTTGGTGAATGTACAAAAAAGAGATACGGATTTTTGCAAAGGTTGCTTCGCCGAATTCGCAAATAAAAAAAAGCCTCTGTTTTCGGGGCTAATTTTACTGTCTGACCAATTTGGCCACTGCCGTGCCGCGGCTCGAATTGACTTTGGTGAAATACTTCCCGGCACGCAATCCGGAATTGTCGATGGTTTTATTCCGGGGAGCGGATTTAAAGACGAAACATCAAAATTCATTCTGGGCAGTTCCTGGCTGAAGCAATTTCGCCTTAAAATTCGAATCCGGAAAAGTAATGGTTTGGGCGCCTGCCAAACAACAAACCAACAGAACGCACGAGATGTAAATTCTTTTCATAACGGTCTGGTTTGAAGTAGATTTATGAATTTATCGCAGTGAAAGTCAATAAATAAAAAAAGCCCCGTATCACTACGAGGCTCTTATCATCAAAGAATAAGAATTACTTCTTGTTCTCGTTCTTTTCCATTTTGGCTTTCAAACCGGCAAGGATGTCATTGTTGTCTCCCAACGTTGCAGCAGGTGCGTTGTTGGAATTGTTCTCCTGGGCCTGACGCACATTCTTCTCTTCTTCCTCACGGAAAGTCGCAGTATGTGAAGCCACTACCCTTTTGAACTCCTTGTTGAATTCGATTACCTTGAAATCGGCTACTTCGCCTTTTTTCAGTTTTTTGCCGTCTTCTTTCTCGAGGTGGCGTGCCGGGATGAACGCAACGATGTCTTCGTTGAATTCAACGGTAGCGCCTTTGTCGACGATTTCGGCAACGGTTCCGTTGTGAACGGTTCCAACGCCAAACGCATCTTCATATTTATCCCAAGGGTTTGGCTGGGTTTGTTTGTGGCCAAGTGACAATTTGCGTCCGTCAACATCGAGCTCGAGAACTACAACGTCAAGCTTGTCGCCTACGTTAACGAATTCTGACGGGTGCTTGATCTTCTTGGTCCAAGACAAGTCAGAGATGTAGATCAGGCCGTCGATGCCTTCTTCCAATTCAACGAATACGCCGAAGTTGGTGAAGTTGCGAACGATTCCTGTATGTTTAGAACCTACCGGATATTTCGCAGTGATGTCGGTCCAAGGATCTTGTGTCAATTGCTTGATACCCAAAGACATTTTGCGGTCTTCGCGGTCCAAGGTCAAAATTTGTGCTTCGACAACGTCGCCGACTTTCACGAAATCCTGAGCCGAGCGCAAGTGCGTAGACCATGACATTTCAGAAACGTGGATAAGTCCTTCAACGCCTTCAGCCACTTCAATGAACGCGCCGTAGTCAGCAATAACTACTACTTTGCCTTTCACCTTGTCGCCAACCGAAAGGTTCGGATCGAGTGCATCCCAAGGGTGAGCATTAAGCTGCTTCAAGCCCAATTGGATACGTGTTTTCTCGTCGTCGAAATCCAGGATAACAACGTTGAGTTTCTGGTCGAGTTCCAAAACTTCGCTCGGGTGGTTGATGCGCGACCAAGAAAGGTCTGTAATGTGGATCAATCCGTCTACGCCGCCAAGGTCGATGAATACACCGTAAGAAGTGATGTTCTTGACAACGCCTTCCAATACCTGGCCTTTTTGCAATTGACCGATGATTTCTTTTTTCTGTACTTCGATGTCGGCTTCGATAAGCGCTTTGTGCGATACGACAACGTTCTTGAATTCGTGGTTGATTTTCACCACTTTGAATTCCATCATTTTGTTGACGTAAACGTCGTAGTCGCGGATCGGCTTCACGTCGATTTGCGAACCTGGCAAGAACGCCTCGATTCCGAATACGTCGACGATCATACCGCCTTTAGTCCTGCACTTTACAAAACCGTTGACGATTTCGCCCGTTTCGTGGGCAGCGATAACGCGGTCCCAAGACTTGATGGTACGCGCTTTACGGTGAGACAACACCAATTGGCCTGTCTTGTCTTCGCGGACGTCGATGAGAACCTCAACTTTGTCGCCGACTTTCAGGGCTGGGTTGTAACGGAATTCGTTCAATGAGATAACACCTTCAGACTTCGCGTTGATGTCAACGATGACGTCGCGGTCAGTGATGCGGACAACCACACCTTCGACTACTTCTTCCTGATCGGTGTCGATGAAGGTTTTTGAAACGAGTTCTTCAAATTCCTTGAGATGCTTTTCGTCTACTGCGTCAATGCCTTCCTGGAAGTTGTGCCAGTTGAAGTTGTTCAAAAACTCTTCTTGTGATTTCAATAATTCAGACATGCTGATAAAAAATTTGTATCCTGTTTTTTCCGGGCTTCTGGTTGCGAACAAAAAACAGAAGTTGTTTTTACTTAAATGATTGATACCTAAAGGGAAACCCGTTTTCGCCAAAAGGTGCGCAAAGGTAAGGATTATTTTTGAATGTGCAAGCGGTTTGGGTTGAAGTTTGGGTTTTGCACGCGCGCCGGCGGAGCTATTGTCTTCGGTAATGAGTTTCTTTGCAAACCCCAAAGGTTTTGAAAACCTTTGGGGTTTCCACAAAAAGCAGTTTTGAGCGAAGCGACTGCCAAAGAAAATACATACGCTGCCGGCAAAAGGTCTTCAAGCTCGCAGTTTATCCGGTAGCACTGACTTTCAACGGCTTTAAATAATAATCCTTAAATCGTAGTTAATTTTTCATTACCTTAGAACCGCCGAAAAAAATTGCGACTTTCCGGTGAAAAGAAAAATATATATCACTTCCTGTTTCAGTGGAAGGAATGGCCTGTTCATCTATTTGATCTGCTGTTTCTTTACGCTAAATGCGTTTGCCACGCTGCCCGATTTCACGCTGACGGTCACCAAAACCGATGAAAGCTGTCTCGGCAACGGAACACTGTCTTTTTTGGTTTCAGGAACAGATCCGGCCGCAACCATTGAATACCGCATTTTCCAGTTGCCAGACATTACCAATCCCATCGCTGTCCAGTCTACGCCAACCCTCGGCGGGCGGACCGCCGGAACCTATCTGGTTGTCGCTATGCAATCTCTCAACGGCGAGTCAAACTCGCAGCAACAGGAAATCACGATCAACAACACGATTGTCCCACTGACCTATGGACTAGACAGTACAAACGCGTTTTGCGGCCCTGACGGCAGCATAAGCGTCACGATCACATCCGGCGTCGGCGCTTTTTATGAGATTATTTCCGGCCCGGTGATTATAACGCCGCAGACTTCACCGGTTTTCAGTAATATTCCCGCCGGCCAATATGAAGTCAGGGTGATTGACAATTGCGGCGTTGGTTGGGTGACAACACACACCGTGATTTCAGATGCGGTACAAATTACGATTGGTCAGGTTGAATTTACCCAACCCGAACTGTCTGACTGCAACAGCATTTCGGTTTCCAACGTACTGACACCATCGCTGAACGACATCCTGACTTATCCGCTCACACTCGAGTATACTATTCATCCTCCGGGCGGCGGCGCGCCGATCACTATCACGCGCACACTTCTGTCAGGCGGTACTGCAGCCGAAGATGTACAAACCGTGTTGCCGCTTTATTATGGCCAGTCATATACTTATGATTTGACGGTTACCGACCATTGTGGCAATGTTTTCGTCCGCGAGAACAACATGGTCGACGCGGAATTGACTGTAGCGCTGGTTGCGGAAATCGCCGAGTGCGGACAAAAGTTCCTTACCCTGCATCCATCGTTTTTTATGTTCCCGATTACCGTAAACTGGATTACCGCGCCGGCAGGATTTGATCCAACGGCGTTCAATCCCGGCCATCCCGGACCGTTCACCGAGCAGCCGATTCCCTACGGCGCTGAAGACAATCCTGTGCCGTGGGGTAATTACGTCGTTGAGATTACCGACGGTTGCGGTCATACTGCGCAAGGACAGATTACCCTTGTATACGATCCGCCGGAACCTACTGACGTATCGGTTCCTTATCCCGGATGCCAATCCAACATGAGCGAAGTCACCATCGAAATTCCGGGATTTACAATAGTATCGGCCGTAATTACGGCGGCACCGAGTACGTATCCGAACCCGCTTCCCGATGATGTTTCGGTTTTCATCACCGAAGAAGACGGCCTCGTTCTCGATCCGTTGCTCGAAGGAAATTATACCGTGCACTTGGTCGATGAGTGTGACAATGTATACGATTATGATTTTGTCGTTCCCGGACTGGCCACCTCAACCACTGCCTTGACGCGTGCAGATTGCACAACGGGCTTGGGCGGCATACGGATCCGCGGTGCAAGTACGAATTTGACCGCCGCGACCATGACCGCCGCGCCGCCTGGTTACCCGCAAACGGTGCCGTATGATGTTGGAAGCTTCATTTTAACCACGGGAACGCTTTCTATGGCGGGAATGATCCCGGGCGCTTACAGTTTCCATGTGACAGACAGTTGTGGCCAGCAGCACGATATTGATTTGAACGTAGCCGGCTACAGCACGACTATAAATGACTTTACCATTACGCCGCACTGCGGTTCATTTGATTTCACGTTCAATCACATCACAAATGCGAGCGCTTCTTTTTTTCTGCAAAAGTTTAATCCCGCAACCGGTAGTTGGGGCCATCCGGCTACCGGCGTAGCATATGTTGAAGGCACTGCGCCGACCGCTTTGAACAGCTTTCCGATAACCGCGAATGTCACTACGCTCAACATCACTTTTACAGGACAGTTTCGCATCCTGAAATATTTCCAAAGCTTTGAGGATGGGAATATTGGCGAATTCAAGAATTGCGTCGAAACCATACAGGAATTCGAATATACCGGCGTTTTTGAGATCACCGGATTTGAGAAAATTACCTGCGACGGCGCATCGGCCAGCATCAGGGTTTTGACCAACGGCGTTCCGCCGCTGACTTACAAAATCATCAAGAAAAATGGGCAACCATTCGTGATAGACAATGGCAACAACAATATTTTTACCGGCCTCGAGCAGGCGGTTTATACATTTGAAGTGCAGCACGCCTGCGGGCATATCGCAACCGGTGATGCCGATGTGGCCCAACTGCCGTCGCTTGCCACCGCGATTCAGCCCGATGACATGGAAGCCTGCGACGATGTTTCACAAAACGGGCAGGAAACTTTTTTGCTGAGCTCGCAAAATGCACAGATTATCGGAAACCAAAATCTGGCAGATTACCTGCTCACGTATCACGCCACGCAGGCTGATGCTGCGGCTGGCATCAATCCGCTGCCAGACAGCTATACTTCGGGCAACACCACTATATACGCAAGGCTGGTCTATCTTCCAAGCAACGGCGACTGCTTTGACATCACATCTTTTGATCTCATCGTCCATCGGTATCCTGTCCCGATAATGCGGCAAACCTGGGGACTTTGCGAAGGCGGGCTCGTGACTGTTACCGCGCCGCCGGGCTTTGACAGCTACAGTTGGTCTACGGGCCAGCAAAACGTGCTTTCGGTGACCATCGCGCAAGGCGGCCAATATTCTTTAACCGTTACCGACGGTGATTGCGTCGGCGTTTTTCCGTTTGATGTCGTCGTATCCAATGCGGCTACGATACACGAAGTCACTTTTTCTGACTGGACCGCAGAGGACAATTCAATTACTGTGGTGCTTGACGGTTCCGGTGTGGGTGACTATGTGTATTCGATTGACGGCGTGCATTACCAAAGCTCGAATGTCTTTACCGATCTTTCGCCAGGCTCTTACACTGTGTATGTCAAAGATGACAACGGCTGCGGCATCGTCAGCGAAAATGTATGGCTGCTGAATTATCCGCGCTTCTTTACCCCGAACGGCGATGGCCATAACGATTTTTGGCGCGTCAAATTCTCAGAAGCTGAACCTCACCTGATGACTTATATCTTTGACCGCTACGGCAAGCTCATCACAGGCTTTTTACCGGACAGCCCCGGTTGGGACGGCAATTATAACGGCGAACCTTTGCCATCTACTGACTATTGGTTTTTGGTTATACGGGAAGACGGAAAAAAATACCGCGGGCACTTTGCAATGAAACGATGAAAATCCTGGCGGGTCAACAATACGAATGGATCACAGGTTCCAGAAAAGTCCTGTTTGATTATTGCACGACAATCAAACCCGAAGACTTTATCAACCAGAATACAGCTTTCGGTCGTGGCGGCAGTATCCGGAATCTTCTGGTGCATATTGCAAATACCTATCAGTTTTGGATTGCCAACACGGCAATGGATTTAAATGTTGCCTATACCGAATACGAAGAAATGCCCAACGTTGAACGCATCATTGAATTGTTTGACCAGGTTGATGTATTCATGCAAAATTTTATCGCGCGGCTTGAC